>CACXCK010000142.1 GCA_902766135.1 uncultured Erysipelotrichaceae bacterium | reverse complement strand
TTACAAAGTATTAAAGAACGAGACAAAGAATTAGATATACTATATATGCGTTATGGGAAGTTAGATTTTAAACAAGAAGAAAAACCATTAGTATCAATAATAATACCAGTGTATAATCAAATAGAATTTACGTATCGTTGTTTATGGTCAATTATACAAAATACTAAAGATGTATCATACGAAGTAATAATAGCTGATGATAATTCTAAAGATGGAACTAAAGTATTAGGTAATTATATTAATAACATTACAATAGTAAGAAATAAAGAAAACTTACGTTTCTTAAGAAATTGCAATAATGCTGCTAAACAAGCAAGAGGAAAGTATGTTTTATTCTTAAATAATGATACTGAAGTAACAAAGAATTGGCTAAGCTCTTTAACAAGTTTAATTGAAAAAGACAAAACAATCGGAATGGTAGGTTCTAAACTTGTTTATCCAAATGGAATGCTTCAAGAAGCAGGTGGAATAATTTACAATGATGGTTGCGCATGCAATTATGGCAAATTTGATAATCCTGGGAATCCAGAATACAACTATGTGAGAGATGTTGATTACATCTCTGGAGCATCTATTCTTTTATCCAAAAAACTATGGGATGAAATAGGCGGTTTTGATGAATTATTTGCCCCAGCATACTGTGAGGATTCAGACTTAGCTTTTGCAGTAAGAAATAAAGGTTTAAGAGTAGTATATCAACCAGCATCAGTAGTAATTCACTATGAAGGAATCTCTAATGGAACAGATACTACAGTTGGAATGAAACATTATCAAATAGAAAATACCCAAAAATTAAAAGAAAAATGGCAAAAAGAAATATCTAAATTACCAAGTAGAGAATTAAAAAGAAATAATATATTATTTAGAGATCGCATTAATAATCATAAAGTAGTGTTGGTAATAGACCACATGGTTCCAACATTTGACAAAGATGCTGGATCTAAAACAACATATCAATATTTAAAAATGCTGGTTAATAAAGGATATATTATTAAATTTGTACCTGACAATTTCCATAATGAAGAACCATACACAAGTATTCTAGGACAATTAGGAATAGAGGTATTATACGGAATAAACTATAAAGATAATATTTATAATTGGATATTAGAAAATAAAGACAATATTGATATAGCATATTTAAATAGACCACAAATAACAGAAAAGTATATAGATTATATAAAAGATAATACTGATATAAAAATAATCTACTATGGTCATGACCTACATTATTTAAGAGAACAAAGAGAAGCAGAACTAAATAATGATGAAGATAAACTAAAACAATCCTCTAAAACAAAAGCTTTAGAATACTCTATAATGAAAAAATCAGATGTAGTATATTACCCATCTATAGTAGAAGAAAATATCATCAAAAAAGAAGATAAAAATATTAATGTTAAAGCTATTCATGCATATATATTTGACAACGTAGACACATCAAGTGAATTTAATCCAGAAGAAAGAGAAGGTATGATGTTTGTCGGAGGCTTTAATCATACCCCTAATCGTGATGCTGTAAAATGGTTTGTTGAAAAAATATACCCAATTATAGAAGAAGAAGCAACTATTCCTGTATACATAGTAGGATCTAATATGCCTAGAGAAATAGAACATATGGGAAATAGTAACATTAATATGTTAGGCTTCTTAAGTGAAGAAGAATTAAATAACTTATATTCTAAAACAAAATTAGTAATTGTACCTCTACGTTATGGTGCAGGAATTAAAGGCAAAGTAGTAGAAGCAATGGCTAATGGTATGCCAATGGTTTCAACTAGTGTTGGTACAGAAGGAATAGAAGGTGCTGAGAAAATTCTTTATGTTTCTGATGATGAAGAAGGCTTTGCCAAAAACGTTATAAAACTATACAACAACAATGAAGAATTAAAAAAAATGTCCATAAATTCAAGAAAATATATAGATAATAATTTTAGTACTGAAGCAGCTTGGAAAGTAATAGAAAAAGATTTTGATAACACAAAAGGAGGTAATTAATATGTTAATAACAGCCAAAGCACCACTTCGCTTAGGACTTGCGGGTGGTGGAACAGATGTGTCACCATTCTGTGATAACTATGGTGGCTGCATACTAAATGTGACAATTGACATGTATGCATACTGTACAATAGAACCAACAAATGACAACAAAATAGTTTTTGATCTTCGCGATAGAGAAGAATATTTTGAAACTGAAACAAAAGATTATATCGACCCATCAGATAAAATAGCTTTTTTACACAAAGGCATATATAACCGTTTAGTAAAAGATTATAATTTAAAAAATCTATCATTCAAAATGACAACTTATTCAGATGCTCCAGCAGGAAGTGGTCTAGGGTCATCTAGTACGATGGTCGTGTGTATATTAAAAGCATATATTGAATGGTTAAATTTACCTTTAAGTGAGTATGAAATAGCTAGATTAGCTTTTGAAATAGAACGTATTGATTTAGAACTTGCAGGTGGAAAACAAGATCAATATGCGGCAACTTTTGGTGGCTTCAATTTCATGGAATTTAAAGCTAACAATGAAGTAATTGTTAACCCATTAAAAGTAAAAAATTGGATTAAAAATGAAATAGAAAGTGAATTAGTTTTATATTATACAGGGACTTCTAGAGAAAGCGCTAAGATAATCAAAGATCAAGTAAAGAATACTAAAGCTAAAGATGAAAAATCTATAGAAGGAATGTTAGAATTAAAACAAACTGCTATTGATATGAAAAATGCCTTATTAACGGCAAACTTTGATGAATTAGCTAATATTCTAAACAAAAGCTGGGAATCGAAGAAAAAGACAGCTAAATCAATAACAAACCCTGAAATAGATAAATTATATAGTTTTGTAATGGAGAATGGTGCCAAAGCAGCCAAAATAAGTGGCGCCGGCGGAGGTGGATTCATGATGATGTTATGTGATCCGCGAGAAAAGCATACCTTAATAAAAAAATTAAAAAAATCAGATGGCATAACAATGTCTCCAACAATATGTGAAGATGGCGTAAAAGCTTGGACTATTCGTGATTAAAAAAACTCTTGTGAGTTTTTTTTCTATATGTTATACTAAACACTGTAACTTTAGCGAAGTAGGTGGTATATTGACAACACTATTATCAGTTAATCGTACAGAAAATAAGTATCCTATTTCTTTAATAGAAGCATCGATTTTAAAAAATAGACTAGCTAATGTAATGTACCCAGATGAATATGATGAAGATGGCCTTGGTTATACAATAAGAAATTTGTATTTTGACTCATTAAATCAAGACGATTATTACGAAAAATTAGCGGGAAATAAAGAACGAAAAAAAATTAGAATAAGAGTTTACAACATCAATGATGAAAAGTGTAAACTAGAAGTTAAGAAAAAGAATGGTGATTACCAGCATAAAATAAGCATCTGGATAAAAAAAGAACATGCTAAAAAACTAATTGATGGTGATTTTAGTGTTATAAAAAATTATTTTAAGTATTCAAAAGATGCTATAGAGATTTACAAGACAATGATGCTAGGGTGTTACAGACCATCATGTTTAATAGAATATCAAAGAAATGCATTTTATTATCCATTTTCAAATACTAGAAT
>CACXCK010000141.1 GCA_902766135.1 uncultured Erysipelotrichaceae bacterium | reverse complement strand
GATATGAGAAAGGAAAAATCAATCTTATTTGAACTAATAATTCCTTAAGATTGATTATACGTGATAATAAATGAAAATTGTTAGTGTGAAAGTTAATGGTTTTGGTAAAGTTTTGTATTATAATGCTACTGATTATAATGTAAAGAAGAATTTAACTGTTATTGTTAGGGATGAAAAGGGCTTACAATTTGCAAAAATAGTTGACGTTTTTGATGATGATAATATTAAATGTGATAGTATTGTAAGAGTTGCAACTAAAAGGGATTATCTAAAGCATTTAAGTAATATTGATGCTGCTAAAGTGGCTTTTGATAAATGTAAAGATATTGTAAAAAAAGATAAACTTAATATGACTATTCTTGATGCTACTTATAATTTTGATAGAAGTCAATTACTTTTTAGATTTTTGTCTGATGAAAGGGTTGATTTTAGAAATCTTGCTAAAGAACTTGGTTCAAAATTTAGGACAAGAATTGAACTTAGGCAAATAGGAATTAGGGATAAAGCTAAAGAACTTGGTGGATTTGGACCATGTGGTAGAAATCTTTGTTGTAATACTTTTTTAACTAATTTTGATACAGTATCTATAAATATGGCTAAAAATCAAGGAATAGCTCTTAATCCAACTAAAATTAATGGTGTTTGTGGTAGACTTTTATGCTGTTTAAATTATGAAAATGATGCATATACAGAAGCACGTAAAAAAGTTCCTGAGATAGGTAAAAAAGTATTTATAGGTGAAAAAGAAGGAAAAGTTGTTATTTCTGAACCATTAATTGGTAAATATAAGGTTTTAATTGATAATGAAGTAGTGGAAGTTGATGTAAATGATAGTACGAAATAATTTACTTAATTACAAGGATAATTATATTTTTCAGGATACTGACTATTTTAAAATGTCTTTAGATAGTTTATTATTATCTCAGTTTGTTACTATTAATTTGAGAGATAAAAAAATTTTGGATATTGCTACTGGTAATGCTCCTATTCCAATGATTTTAACATTTAGGACAAAAGCTCATATATATGGGGTTGAACTTAATAATGAAGTTTACTTACTTGGTAAAATATCGATTAATGAAAATAATATGAAAAATCAGATTACTCTTATTAATGATGATGCTAACAATTTACTTAATGTTTTTGAACCTGATTTTTTTGATGTTATTACTTGTAATCCACCTTATTTTAAAACCAAAAATGTCGAATTTGAAAATAATAATAATGTTAAAGCTATGGCAAGACATGAAAAAACTTTGAAACTCGATGATGTTTTTAGGGTAAGTAAGTATTTACTAAAAAATAATGGTAAACTGGCTATTGTTCATAGAACTGAAAGATTAATGGAGATTATTGAAGTGATGAAAAAATACAATTTTGAAATAAAAAAGATTAGATTTGTTTATCCAAATAAGGTTAAGAATAGTGATTTGGTTTTAATTGAGTGTGTAAAGAATGGTAAACCTGGTCTTAAGATGTTACCTCCTTTATTTGTTTATGAAGGAAGAGGAATATATTCTGACGAAGTTAAAGCTATGTTCGGAGAGTGATTATAATGGTTCAAAATAGTTATGATGATAGTGCAACTTTGTATTTAATTTCGACACCAATTGGTAATTTAGATGATATGACTTATAGGTCAGTTAAGGTACTTGAAGAAGTTAGTGTGATTTTTTCAGAGGATACGAGAGTAACTCTTAATTTACTTAATTATTTGGGTATTAAAAAGAAACTTACTCCTCTTCATGAACATAATGAGGATACTGCTAAAGAAAAGGTGTTAGAATATTTAAAAAGAGGAGAGAGTGTTGCTTTAGTTACTGATAGAGGTACTCCAATTATTAGTGATCCTGGTTTTAAAACTAGTGAATACATTATTAAGAATGGATATAATGTTGTGGCACTTCCTGGTGCTACAGCTTTTGTACCTGCTCTTATTACTTCAGGTATTGCTCCGCAGCCTTTTTTGTTTTATGGATTTTTAAATAGTAATGATAATAAAAGGCAAAAAGAGTTGGAAGATCTTTCCGATAATAAATGTACAATGATTTTTTATGAGGCACCTCATAGGATTATGAAAACTCTTGATTTGATGTTAGATGTATTTGGAGATAGAAATATTAGTATATCAAGAGAAATTACGAAGAAATTTGAAAGTATTTATCGTGGTAAGATTAGTGAAGTAAAGAGTATTATCCCTGAAAAGGGTGAATTTGTTATAATTGTTGAAGGTTCTTTAGATAATAATATTGATGAGTCTTTGAGTTTAGTGGATGCGGTTAATTTGTATATTAAGGCGGGATTATCTGTTATGGATGCTATTAAGAGAGTGGCTAAAGAACGTGGTATTCCTAAAGGAGAAGTATATAAAGAATATCATAAAGGAGAGTGAGTTATGAAATTGGTTGTGGGTCTTGGTAATCCTGGTAAGGAGTATAAGAATACAAGACATAATATTGGTTTTAATTTACTTGATAGTATTGCTGATAAGAATTCTTATTTTTTTAAGACAAATAAGAAATTTAATTGTGATATATGTGAGACTAATATTAATG
>CACXCK010000140.1 GCA_902766135.1 uncultured Erysipelotrichaceae bacterium | reverse complement strand
TCTGTTTAAAAACAAAGAATAAAAAATTAGATACAAAAGGTAATAGAGTATGGGATAATAGTAAAGTACTTCAAGTAGAAGTTGTGTATCCTAACTCTCCTTTGACTAGCTACGTAAGTAAATTAGTTGCTAGTGAATATGAATTAGATGAAAATGATGTACTAACTCCAAAACCAGGTTCTACTATAAATAGATATGATGACTTAGTAGGATATGATGAGGACGGTAGATCTCTTTATCAGTGGGAACAACACTTTGAACTTATTTATCCAGATAAGAATGATATTAAAGATAAAAATAATAATTTCGATTCTTAGAAGTTTGTATCAACAGTACAACCATTCATGGATTTCCTTGATTGGATTACTGATGTTAGTGCATTAAGTACTACTGGATCTAAATTAGGAAGTACTGGAGCTAAAGCCTGGGTAACTCAAGCAGAATTAGATAAATTTAAAGCAGAAGCACATAATCATTTAGATTTATATAAATTAGCTGCTTATTACATATTCTTTAGTAGATTTGGACTTGTTGACTCTGTTGAACGTAATGCTCAGTTAAAAACATATGATGGATAGCACTGGCATTATGAACCTTGGGATATGGATATTGCTCTTGGCTGTGCTAATAATGGTGTTATAGCTTACGAACCACCTATTACTAGAGATTCTAGAGCTGGAGGTCGTTCTTATGTATTTGCTGGAAGAAGTGCTATCCAATCTAATGTATTGTGGGATTGTCTAGAATGTTGGGATGTATGGATGGAAGAAATTGTTCCAGAAGTAGCTCAAGCACTTTATGATGCTGGACTTACATATGAAAATGCTTCTCATATGTTTGATGAAGAGTATGTTAATAAATGGTCAGAAACAATATATAATGAATCTGGACATTATAAGTATATTAATGCTACTAGTAATCCTAAATATAGACAATACTTAAATGGTGCTAGAATGTCTCACAGACATTGGTGGTTAAGTAAATCTATGAACTATTATGACGCTAAATGGGCTTGTGGAGATTTTGCTAAACACTCTATACAATTCCGTATAACTAAAGAAGCTAGTGGTGCTGGAACTAATCTTATCAAGATTTATCCTACTAACAATACTTTCTTTAAAGCTCAACGTGGTGCTCAAGGAGGTAGTGGAGGTGTTACCGTATTTGGTAACGGATTAACTGAAGCTTTAATCAATGTTGGAGCAAGTATTGATGCTTCTGATAAGTTCGATGATAAGGAATATGTATTCATATTTGGTGCCACTTCTATTGAAGGATTAGACTTAAGTACTTTATTAATAAATTCTTTTGGAGGAAGTATAGGTAGAGGTTACACTGATATAGATTTTGGTGGAGCTTATGATAATGTATTAGGAGCTCAATTGAAATGGATTAAACTAGGCGCTCCTTGTACTCCTGATTTATATCTTAATCCTAATGCTACATCATATATAAATAATATGTCTATATGGCAAAATGCTATTACTGGTTTGAATGAAAGTAACCAAGATGCATTAGAGAATGTAGAATTAATAGACGTTGTAGGATGGTCTCAACAAAGTGTTACTACTACAACTCCTGGATGGTTGTCTTAGTTATTTACTTCTCCGGGATATGATAGAAGAAATATCAAGACTCTATATGCTATGGGTTGTGATTCAGCTAATGAATTTTCTACCTCTTTAGCTGGAAATACTTTCGAAGATTTAAGATTACCTACATCTATTAGAACTTTAACATTTACTAATAGTTCTTGGGAAAATATTTCATTCTGGCAAACTACATTATTACCTAATCAATAGGGTAGATATGATAAAGTTCCTATTCCCGCTTCTATAGAAACAATACAATTTATGGGAACAACTGGTAAAAATGCTTGTTCTTGGGATTTAGTAAAGGATTGGATACAGGCTATCGATGATTCTTTACCTGCTGGGCATACTGAAGATGATCTGCTGAACGCATTAAAGAACAAGACTCTTATAGCTGACCAGATAAATTGGGGAGAAGAAGCTAACTTAACCTATAATGATATTATAAGATTAGGTCACTTCGGTAATGGCGGTTATACATACCCATTAAAAGGATATGTTGTAATGTCTCAAGAAAATCAAGCAGAAGATCTTACATCTGCTCAATTGTTATATTTAACAGAGTTATTTGGAGATAATGTGTTTAATATAGGTACTGTAAACTCTAACTTGGTTGTAGATCATAAAAAGACTTCTGTAAAGATTAGTATTTCTGCAAAAGCGGGAGTATTAAACATACAAAATGAAGATATTTTTGTAAACGAACCGGGTACCGCTAGACTTACTGCAAATCACTTCACGCTTACTGCGAATACTGCAGAAAATATTATTGCACAAAATGTATCTGATCTGGAAAGATTAACAGATAACAATTATTTGTGGACATTTGTAACAGATCCTAGTAGTCCTGATGGAGCTGCTGGAAGTTCTTATAAATATTCTCGTTTAAGAGTAGGAACTGATGGAGCTGTACGTTTGGATGTTGATGAAAGTGATGGTATTGCATATACTATGCACGTCAGAGTATACTTTATAAGTGGTGGTAGACGTGTTTATGATAATTTAACATTAACTACGATTCCTGTTACTTTCCCAAACAGATATGAATTCTATACTTATGGTGATACTGTAAGAGAGTTTAAGTATACTAGCGCTATAGCATCTAATATGTTTGGGTAGAATTTCGCATTAATGAACCCACTTCCACCAATTTATGTAATTGGAAAGAGTAATCATAAATCAGAATTTGCTTTACGACCATTCCCAGCTAAATAGTCTGTACAATAGATAGACGGTGTTTCCCAAGTAGTTACAAACTGGACAGCTACTGAAAAGTCTGTTGAATACGTTTTGTATAGCTATACAAATTCCGCAGATAGAACAGAGGTGTTAAGTAAAGAAGAATTAGGATCTAACGATGACACTACTTATAGTTTAGGTCTTGATACTACTATTAAATATAGTAAAGATGCTGTTTACGGAGGAATAAATATAGTAGTAGATGGTCCTGTTTCTGATCAGCCTCAATTGTATTGTATACAAGCTAGATTAAAAATTGGAGGAAAAGAAACTCAAATTTATAATTTGTATTTT
>CACXCK010000139.1 GCA_902766135.1 uncultured Erysipelotrichaceae bacterium | reverse complement strand
GATTATGAGAATAGTGCAGAGGTAGTTAAACAAAGCTTTAGTTCTTTTATCTCTGTTATGATTGGAATGATACTAATGATTGTGACTGTGGGAGTCATAATTAATGTGATAGGAAGTATTGATGCTACATTATTACTATTTATTGTAGTTCTCATTTATGGTTTGGTAGATATTATTTTATATGGTATACTGATAAGTAAGGGAGTAAAAGAATATAACAAATTATCTGTTTAGAGGAGGGTATTTTATGAAAAAGGTATTTGGAGGAATAAACTTAACTTGGCCTAAGGTAATAATAATGGCTATTGTTATTGGGTTATACACAGGGTTAATGGCATGGTTACCGATTGCCAGACATACTTCTTTTAGTGATTTAGCTGTTACATTTGAAGTGTGGATATTCTTTGGCATTTTTATAATTATGAATAGTAAATCAAATATTGATTCGGCACTTAAATGTTTTGTTTTCTTTTTGATTAGTCAACCCCTTGTTTATTTACTTCAGGATGTGATTGATGGAAGTAATCTTTTTAATACTTATTATAGATTTTGGCTTTTGTGGACAATTGCTACAATCCCAATGGGATACATTGGTTATTATATGAAAAAAGATAAGTGGTGGGGATTACTTATTCTTCTACCAATGCTAATTTTTGTTGGAGCAGAATATTCCGGATATTTTTCTAAGATGATGTATTCTTTTCCAAGACATATTTTAACGAATATCTTTTGTGTAAGTACGATGATTATTTATCCATTAGGAATTTTTAATAATAAGATTGCCCGTAAGGGGGGATTAATTATAAGTGGATTGCTTATTGTTATTTTCACAATTTTATGTATTCTTAATCCACCAGTTTATAGTACCCAGATACTATCTAATAATAGTGAACATCCTTTTGATGATACTTGTAGTGTTTCTATGGATGAAAAGTATGGCGAGTTAAGTATTGAATATATTGATGCAATAGAAGATTGGATGATTCATGCTGACTTTACTAGTACTGGTGATACGGAATTTGTAATTGAGTGTCCAGATAAAGATAAACAGGTATTTAGTTTAACAATTGGTAATAATACTTATGATGTTGTTCAAAAATAGAGATTTATTAAAATCTTTATTTTTTTTATGTTATAATTACTAATATAATAAGTAATTAGGGAGGCAGTATGTATTACGATAAAGATCTAAATGATATATATAAAGAGTTTAAGGTAAGTGAAGCAGGATTAAGTATAGAAGAGGCTGATAAAAGAATAAGCAAATACGGTAAAAATATATTACCGCATAAGAAACGCCCAAGTGTTTTTAGTTTATTCTTAAAAGAGGTTCAATCACCAATTGAACTTATTTTAGTAGTTACAGTTATTATTTCTTTTTTTGTAGGAGAAATAATTGATGCCGTTGTTATTATTTTTATTATCTTGGTTGATACTATTATGGGAACATATCAAGAGAATAAAGCTCTTAAATCAGTAGAAAGCTTAAATAATATGTTAAAAAGTGGGGCAACGGTTTTAAGAAGTGGGAAAGAATATCGAATAGATTCTGAAAATTTAGTTGTTGGCGATGTGTTATTACTGGAAAGTGGTGACAGAATTAATGCTGATGCAAGAATAATTGAATCAACAAATTTACAAATTGATGAGTCAATCCTAACTGGTGAAAGTGTGCATGTAGAAAAGAATAATCAATTACTAAGTGGCAAAATACCTTTAGCAGAACGTAAGAATATGCTTTATGCAGGGTGTAGTGTTGTGTCTGGACGAGCTAAGGCTTTAGTTGTGGCAACTGGTATTTGGACTGAGATAGGAAAAATATTTTTACAGGTTTCTGAGACTCATGAAGAAAAAACGCCTTTAACAATTAAAATGGAAGAGTTTACTAAACAAATTAGTTATTTAATTATTGTCATTGCAATTATTTCTAGTATTATTTTGTTTTTGAATGGCTATCATATAAGTAGTATATTTTTATCAGTTGTAGCACTTTCAATATCCGCTATGCCGGAAGGTTTACCGCTTGCTTTAACAATGGCTTTAACAATTGCTTCTAATAAGATGAGTAAGAAAAATGTTATAGTAAAGAATTTAAACTCTGTTGAGGCTTTAGGTAGTTGTACTGTTATAGCTAGTGATAAGACGGGAACTTTGACCGTAAATGAACAAACAGCAAGAAAGATAGTTTTAAAAAATGGAAATCAGGTTTCGATTACTGGAACAGGATATAATAATGATGGTGAAGTTATAGTTAATGATAGTAGTGATACAAGTGATGTAACAAGAATCATTAATTTATGTGCTTTAAATAATGAAGCGCATATAGAAGCAGATGGAGATAATTATAAATATTATGGCGAT
>CACXCK010000138.1 GCA_902766135.1 uncultured Erysipelotrichaceae bacterium | reverse complement strand
GCTTGCATAACTTTGAAAGTTAAATACTACATAATAAATTCTAGCCCCAAGAATACCAACAATAACCGTCCAAAAACACATATTGAATAAAAAATCCTTAGGGAATCCATGTTTCATTCCTTCGTTTACAAAATACAATATAGCCATAAATACACCAATCATTACCAATAATGTATACCACTTTATAGCTATTCCTTCAAATACTAATACATTAGGATTCATATTATCACATCCATAATAATATTAACATAAAATAATCTATTCGACAACCATCCATAAATCAAAAAAAAATAATCTTACGATTATTTTTTATAAATACTTTTTAAGCCATTCTCCAGTATAAGAATTTAGATTTTTACTAACTTCCTCAGGAGTACCAGAAGCAATTATATATCCTCCCATATCTCCACCTTCAGGGCCTAAATCAATAATATAGTCTGCTACCTTTATAACATCTAAATTATGTTCAATAACTAAAACAGTATCCCCATTATCAACTATCCTTTGCAAAATAACAAGTAACTTTTTAATATCATCAATATGTAGGCCAGTCGTTGGTTCATCTAAAATAAATAAACTCTTTCCAGTTGGCTTTTTCTGTAACTCTTTAGCAAGCTTTACCCTTGCTGCCTCACCACCACTTAATGTCGGAGCTTGCTGTCCAAGTTTTATATAAGAAAGACCAACATCTATCATCGTTTGTAATTTACTCTTAATCCTTGGAACATTATCAAAGAATTCCAAAGCTTCTTCAACCCGCATATTAAGGACATCATATATATTTTTTCCTTTATATCTTATTTCTAGTGTTTCTCTATTATAACGTGTTCCCCCACAAACCTCACAAGGAACATATACATCTGATAAAAACTGCATTTCAATTCTTTTAACGCCATCTCCCCAACAAGCCTCACATCTTCCACCTTTTACATTAAAAGAAAATCTTCCCTTATCATATCCTCTTATCTTAGCTTCTTTCGTATTAGCAAATATATCTCTTATATCATCAAATACTCCAACATAAGTAGCGGGATTACTTCTAGGTGTTCTACCTATTGGTTCTTGTGAAATATGAACAACTTTATCAATATTTTCAAGTCCTTTAACACTTTTATAAGCCCCAGGTCTTTCCTTCGATTTATACAAATTATTTCTAAGTATTTTATACAAAATCTCATTAACCATCGTACTTTTTCCAGAACCAGATACACCAGTTACACAAGTAAGTGTTCCAAGTGGTAACTTAAAATCAATATTTTTTAAATTATGTTCTCTAGCTCCTTTAATTTCTAAATATTTCTTATTTCCTTTACGTCTTTTCTTAGGAACTTCAATTACTTTCTTACCACATAAATATTGTCCTGTAATACTTTCTTCACACTTCATTACTTCCTCTGGCGTTCCAGCTGCCACAACATAACCACCATGTTCTCCAGCCCCAGGACCTATATCCACCAAATAATCACTTTGAAGCATTGTATCTGTGTCATGTTCAACAACAATTAAAGTATTACCTAAATCGCGCATTTCTTTTAAAGAGTTAATAAGTCTCTCATTATCCCTTTGATGTAGTCCTATACTAGGTTCATCAAGAACATATAATACGCCTGTTAAATGAGAACCAATCTGCGTTGCAAGTCTAATTCTTTGTGCTTCTCCTCCACTTAAACTACCAGCATCCCTAGCTAAAGTTAAATAAGATAGCCCTACATTAATTAAGAAAGATAATCTATCAAGTATCTCTTTTAATATTAACTTACTAATACTCTCTTTCTCTTTAGATAACTTTAAATTACTTAAAAAATCATATAAGTCTTTAATTGACATACAACAAACTTCATAAATATTTTTATTATTAATTTTAACACATAACACATCATCACTAAGTCTAGCTCCATGACAAGTAGGACACTCCAAGTCAGTCATATAAGTAGATATCCAATCTCTTATCCAACCACTCTTAGTCTCTACATAACGTCTTTCTAAATTAGTGATAATTCCTTCAAATGAATCTCTTGAAGTCCTTGTATTCCCATTCTTCGAAGTATAATTAAATGTCATCATTCTATCCGTTCCATAAAGCAATATATCTAACTTTTCTTTATCTAACTTACTAACTGGAGCCCACAAATCAATATCAAATTCTTGGGCAACAGTCTCAATTTGAGTTGATATTATACTTTCTGGATCATCTAAATTAATAGCCGTAATAGCTCCACCTAGTATACTCTTACTTCTATCAGGGATAACTAAATCTACATCTACCTTTTGCTTAATACCAAGTCCCTTACAATCAGGACAAGACCCATAAGGTGCATTAAAACTAAACATTCTAGGTTCTAACTCTGG
This sequence comes from uncultured Erysipelotrichaceae bacterium, assembly GCA_902766135.1. Taxonomy (GTDB): domain Bacteria; phylum Bacillota_I; class Bacilli_A; order RF39; family UBA660; genus Ventrenecus. The sequence goes on along the minus strand of CACXCK010000138.1, from coordinate 1,401 downwards.
TAAACTAAAATCACAAAGTGGACAAGCATATTGTTCACTCATCACAATTTCACTTCCACCAATAACATCGATTACACATTTACCACGAGATAATTTACAAGCTACTTCAATTGCCTCATATAATCTACTTCTAGAATCACTCTTCATTACTAAACGGTCAATTACTACATCAATAAAATGCTTCTTTGTTTTAGATAATTCAGGTACACTTTCTATTTCATACTCTTCGCCATCTATTCTTACCCTTACATAACCTTCTCTTTGCAATTTAAGTATTAAATCTTTATGTGTTCCTTTTTCTCCATGAACTACAGGACTTAAAACTCTTATTTTTGTACCTTCCTCTAGCTTTAATATTTGATTAGTCATCTCTTCTATTGATTGACTTTTAACTTCACTTTTATGATTAGGACATATCGGTGTTCCAACTCTTGCATACAATAGTCTTAAATAATCATATATTTCGGTAACCGTCCCAACCGTACTACGAGGATTATTATTAGTTGTCTTCTGATCAATACTAATAGCTGGTGAAAGTCCTTCGATACTATCAACATCAGGTTTATCACTAACTCCTAAAAACTGTCTTGCATAACTGCTTAAAGAATCAATATATCTTCTTTCACCTTCTGCATAAATCGTATCAAAAGCAAGACTACTCTTACCAGAGCCAGAAACACCAGTCATCACAATAAACTTATTCTTTGGTAAAGTAATATCTATATTCTTTAAATTATTCTCTCTCGCACCCTTAACAACAATATTATCCATAATAACCTCCAACTAGTAGTTATTCTACCACAAAACAAAAAAATATATGCAAAATAATATTAGCATATATTTGTTCGCATTGCAACAACTACTCCCAATCACTAAATTATCAAGCAATAATTAAAAGCTTTTCTTTATATTTAGACAATACAAAACTAATTATTTTGAAATGAATGTACCATTCTAAGAAGCAACTTATATGGCACAAACCTAGATAAAAAGATAAACATTTTCATCTTTAGCGTTGGAATAATTAACAATTTTCCCTGAAACATCTTATCTATTGCATAACGAGCGACATACTCTGAACTCACACCTTTAGTATTAAATACCCCCTTAGCCACTTTATTAAATTCAGTCTCAACAGGTCCTGGACACAATGCACTAATATGGATATTACTTTTAGTCTTTCTAAGTTCTTCATATATAGCCATTGTAAGCTTTAAATCATAATTTTTAGTCGCATAATAAGTAGCCAAGTGAGGCCCTGGTAAGAATCCAGCACTACTACAAACATTTAATATATAACCTGCATCACGTTCTTTAAACTTCTCTAAAAACTTTTTAGTAAGCACATGAAAAGCTATAACATTTAAATTAATCATTTCTAGTTCCCTATCTAAATCAGTT
>CACXCK010000137.1 GCA_902766135.1 uncultured Erysipelotrichaceae bacterium | reverse complement strand
TCTTTAATAGATAAATATTGCCTCATCATAGGCGTAATCTTAGTTCTATCAACACTTTTCGAATTCATTATAAACCACCCTAACTATTTAAGCTATCTAGCAATTTCTTACTTATTATATCATTTTTTCAAAATAAAAAGCAAGCATATTTACTATATGTTTCTTGCTTAAATAATACTATTAATTTTTATAATTCATCTATTTCTTGCTTAGATAAACTAGTAACATTAGAAATAAAAGCAGTATCTGCACCTTGCTCTTTCATCCTGCGGGCTATATCTAAAGTTGTTTTAGAAGTCACTTCTTTTGTCACTTCTTTTGTCACTTCTTTTGTCACTTCTTTTGTTACTTTTTCGGTTACTTTTTTAGTTACATCTTCAGTTACTTTTTCTGTAACATCTTTAGTTATTCTTTCAGTTAACACTTTCTTCATATCATCCATCATTAACTTTTCTCTATTGTACTCAAATATTAATTCATCATCTTCACTAAACTTCTTCACAATATCACCTATTTCCTCTAGGATTTTATTATCTTTTGCAACTTTGTTAATTACCGACTTATTATTAGTACCAAGCACACCAAATATCTTATCAGTTTCAGATAATAATTCCTTGTTGGTTATATTGTAACACAATTCAGCATAATATGAAATATTAATATTGATGATTTCAATTGTTTTTGAATAAAGTAATCCGGTATTATCACTATTAACATGGCAAACATTAAAATGTTCATTGTCAAAATCTTCTAAATTAAAGTTAATTTGATAATACTTACTTATCTCTTTATAATCTTCACCTGGTTTTAATTCCTTACTTTCCAACCTAAATAAGAATGATAAGTTTCTATCCTTTACATCTTGTCCAAAAGAAGTATTAACCTCAATATGCACATAAGCCTTATCTAACTTACATACTAAATCTACAGAATTCTTTTTATTCTTTCTATTATCACCAATTAATTCAGTATTTAGTAAACTTACAACTTCTACTTTTTTCTTTAAGACAACAGATAATAAATAATTTAGCAATTCTACATGATTATAATCACCAAATGTAAGCTTGAAAACTTTATCAAAGTATAATGGAATAACCTCATCCTCACCTAATTCATCAGTATAAGTACTCATTTATTCTCCTTTCTAAGAGGTACTAAATAAACATTATTTTAAAATATCCTTTCTACATCACCTAAACTTTCTAGAATTAATGCTTACTGTTCCCTCTAATATTATCATTCAACAAAACTTTTAAATTCCCTTCTTTTTTTTGAAAAAAAATCAAGAAGATTTAAATTTCTTGACAAAAAAATAACTATTAGTTTAAACACTAACTATTTACTCCCTTAGAGCACCTATTTCCCCAAGCATCAATCATTTCACCGTTCTTAAATATTTTCAATATTTCACAGTTATTACTACATCCACTACACTCATGCCCTTTTGTTACAAACTTAATATCATTAACATCAAAACTATAAATTTTATCAGTTTCATATTTTTTCGAAATAATCGCAATACCAAGTGCCCCTAAAAGATGACTATTCTCATCTACTATGATATCTTCATCAAGTACTTCTTTAAAATATTTAACTACGCCTTTATTTTTACTTACCCCACCTTGAAATATAATAGGTCCTTTAATCTTTTTACCTTTACCAACATTATTTAAATAATTAAGTACAATACTTTTACAAAGCCCTGCAACTATATCTTTAATCTCATAACCAGATTGAGCCTTATGAATTAAGTCTGATTCAGCAAATACAGTACAGCGTGCAGCTATCTTAACAGGATTATTACTCTCTAAAGCCATAGAACCAAATTCATTTATATCAACACCTATTCTTTTAGCTTGGCTAGATAAAAAAGCTCCTGTTCCTGCCGCACATAATGTATTCATGGCATAATCAGTAATAATACCATGGTTAAGTAATATTATCTTTGAATCCTGTCCTCCTATTTCAAGTATTGTTCTAACATCAGGGTATAAAGATGTTGTCCCTACTGCATGAGCTGTTATTTCATTTTTAACTGCCTTAGTACCAAGCATTAATCCAATTAACTTTCTTGCACTACCAGTAGTACCAATACCCTTTAATACATAATCACTACCTACTTGCTTCTTAAGTATATTAACTAATCTTTTAACTGCCCCTACAGGATTTCCTTCAGTCCATAAGTATTCACTAGCAATTATCTTATTATTCTCATCAATTACTACACCTTTAGTTGATATTGAACCTATATCTACTCCTAAATAACACTTTTTCATCTACATTCCTCTCTTCATCTTAATCATATCTACAAATGCTTCAATACGAGTCTCTACTCCTACTTTAGATGTATTAGTATCAAAACTAAAAAATATAACAGG
>CACXCK010000136.1 GCA_902766135.1 uncultured Erysipelotrichaceae bacterium | reverse complement strand
TGTAATTATTCTTTTAGAACTACTACCTCTAGGTTTAGAAAGTGTTCTATGATCATAATCATCTAATAAATCTAAAGCCTTAGAATAATCCCCAATAACTTTTAATATTCCTTTAGCATCACTACTATCTAATCTATCATCCATTCTATTAGCAATATCTATTAATTTAACAGTTTTTTCTAAACACTCTAATCTCTTTTCATTAAAAGCATACCCCTTTAATAAATAATCTTTTAATATAGATGAAGCCCACTTTCTAAAAATAATCCCATTTTTACTTTTAACTCTATAGCCAACACTAATAATCATATCTAGATTAAAATACTCAATATTTCTTGTTATTTGTCTATTACCTTCGTTCTGAACTGTTGCAAAATTTGCAACAGTTGAATTATCTAGTTCTTCAATAAGTGCATTTTTAATATGCCTAGAAATAACCGACTTATCTCTATCGAATAGTTTTGCCATCTGATCTAATGATAGCCATACAGTCTCATCCTTCAAATTTACTTCTAATTTAACATTTTGATTTTCAAAAATTATAATTTCATTTTTCATAAAAACCTCCTATACATTAATGATGAAATTAATATTAAATAGTCCCAAAATACTTTAATACTTACTAAACTCACCTCCTTAAAACTAAAAAAGGAGACATATAACCTAAGTTATATATCTCCCGCATAAGTACATCCGTTTTGCCTCCACAATGTACCCTATCGACTAAATTGTCATAAAAAATATCAGGCAAACTATTTGATACATATAAAACATAACATATAAATATCACAATAGCAAACATTTTTACATTTTTTTAATAAAATACAGTTTTTCGTTATAATACTCTTTCCAAAATAGCTACACATTCCATATGTGATGAATAAGAAAACATATCAAATGCATCAATACTTTTTAATTCATATTTACTTAACTTTTTCAAATCCCTTACTAAAGTAAGAGGATTACAAGATACATAAATAATTCTTTCAAAATCATTATTATTTAAAGTATCTATTACACTTTGATGTAGCCCACTTCTAGGTGGATCTACCAACACTTTATTTCCTTTAATCTTTAAATCAGGTATAACATCCTCAACACGCCCTACATAAAATTTAGTATTGAATAGATTATTAATACCAGCATTTTCTTTAGCATCCCTAATTGCATTTTCTACTTCTTCAATACCTATTACTTCTTTTACAAATCTAGCTAATTCCAATGAAAAGAATCCTACACCACAATAAAGATCATAAATTATATCATTAGAAGAAACATTATTTAAAACAAACTTAACAATTTCATTAGAAATATAAGGATTAACTTGAAAGAATGCATCATAATGTACCATATACTTTAATCCATTTCTTTCCTCATAAAAATAATCATTTAAATATATACATTTATTATTCCATACAATGCCTTCTATATTTTTATTATGTTTTAAGCTATCAATCACAGGTTTATCGCTTGAATTAAATATAATAAGTAGCTCTCCCTTATTATTACTTCTAATAGTAACTTCTCCATCACTTAATATATTGCTATTCCATAAAGAAATAACTTCTTGTATTTCAGAGCTTGCAATATAACAATTATCATCTAACGAAACAAAATTATGTGTATTCTCTCCATAATAGCCAAGTACTCCATCACACACATGTAACTTAATCTTGTTGCGGTATCCTAATTCATTTATATTTTCATGAATTCTTACATTTACGTCAAAGCCATTATGCTTAAATAAGTCATTAAGCCCTAACTCTTTCATTCTTAATCCTTCATGGTATTGAAGTCCAGCAAATGAACACCCTCCACACTTACTATCTATCTTACAAAAAGACTTAACTCTTTTTAATGGACTACTTATAAGTTCTATAGTCTCATATACATCATACCTCTTGTTCTCCTGGATAAGTCTAGCTTCTACTTCTTCACCCAAAAAAGCACCCTTAACGAATGTTGTCTTACCATTAATACTAGTTAATCCTTCGCCTTCATAATTCACTTTATTAATCTTTAATTTCATAACTATCACACATTAATTATACATAAATATTGAATAAATTGCCACCCTAATAATGGTGATACATATGCATAATAAATATGTATTAAAAGTTAAGAATGATTATCAAAATGTCTCGGACTTAATAACTAAAGAAATAAAAATATCTTCATTTAAAAAACTATATCTTTTCTACCTAGAAAGTGTCTCAAGTAGCAGTTTAGTAAATGACTTCTTCTTAAAGAATATTACTCTTTTAAATGCTCTAAAACACAAGTCTCTCCATAAAATTATAAATATTATCCCTGCTCCAAACACTAAAACAATTAGTTATGAAGATATTAATTTTTATCTAACTAACGGCTTCACAATCGTTATCTATAATAAAGAAATAATAGCCTTTGAAACCAAAGCAGACATCACAAGAAGTATCGCAGAACCCACAACCGAGCAATCAATATTTGGTCCTAAAGATGCCTTCACTGAAAATATCCAAATCAACATAGGCTTACTTAAAAGAAGAATAAAATCTCCCAATTTAAAGAATAAATCACTGTTTATTGGTAAGCATACAAATACTCTAGTAGAAGTATTATACATGGATAATATTGCCGAAATAGATAACGTAAACTATATAACCCGTAAACTATCTAAAATAAATATTGATGGCATCATAGACTCTGGTACCATTAATGAATACTTAAGTCTAAATAGTAAGACTCCATTCCCTACCATTATTAAAACTGAACGTCCTGACCTTGTCTCATCATCTCTTCTAGAAGGGAAAATAGCCATATTCGTTGATACTTCCCCATTCATCCTAATTACTCCAGCATTCTTCACAGACTACATAAACCCCATCACTGATAACTTCGATAAATACCTAAACGTTAACATTATTAAAATAATAAGATTTATCTGTTTTTTTATTACCATGATGCTCCCAGGTATATATATTTCTCTAATAAACTATAACCCTGAAGCCATCCCGACAACTCTTCTTTTAAATTTCGCTATGCAAAGAGACCTAGTCCCATTTCCTTCCCTAATAGAAGCCCTAATCCTTTTATTTGCCTATGAAATACTAAGAGAAAGTAATATTAGAAGTCCCTCTCCCTATGGTAATGCCATATCTATTCTAGGTGCCTTAATACTAGGCGAAGCATCAGTTGAAGCAGGTTTTGTAAGCCCCATTATGATAATCGTCATTGCCATAACATTCATAAGTAGCCTAATATTTACTGAACAAGAACTTATTAATGCAGCGAGATACTTTAGAATTCTTTTCTTAGTTGGTGCCTCATTATACGGACTATATGGAATCCTTCTCATCTTCATCTTCTTTGGTATTCACTTATCTGAAATAAAAACTTTAGAAAAACCATACCTCTATCCTATCTCACCATTCAATAAAGCTTACCTTTTTAAAACCCTTCTAAAGCCTAAAATAACTAACGATACTAAAAGATCCAAAATGCTTACTAAAAAAAATCTTACTAAACAGGAGGTCAAATGAAAATAAAAATCCTTTTATTAATTATAAGCCTAATACCACTTACCAGTTGCTTTGACTATAAAGAACTAAATAACCGTTTTATAATCGAAGGTATAGGAATAGACTACATAGATAATGAATACGTTGTAACATACGAAATAGTAAATACTTCTAAAAAAGAAGATAAAAGTATGTCCAGTATTACTATAAATGGTAAAGATAAAATACTATCTAATGCCTTTAATAATGCCAATATTAAACTATCTAAAGAACCAACCCTCTCTCACACTAAAGTTCTTTTAATATCTGAGGATTTAGCTAAAAAAGGTCTAGAAGAAGTATTATTATATATCATAAGAGAGCCCTCAATACCTCATAATATCTATCCAATTATTACTGCCAATCCCCCAAAAGATATAATAGAAAATAATAAAAATACTGAATTAATATCAGAAGCCATTAAAAACATGATAGAGAAAAATGATCATAACGATAGTATCATAACTCATGAATCATTCATTTCATTTGTAAGTGACGTTATAAACCCCTTAAAAGATGGTTATCTAAACTACTTAAATATTGAAGAAGATGAACCCATCATAAAAAGTATTAGCCTCTTTAAAGATGATAAATTAATAACTACTCTAAATAAAAAAGAATCATCAATTCTAGAAGTCCTAACTAACAAATCAAAATACTATCTAACAGAAGTATCTTGTACTGAAGATAAAATAATAAACATAGGCCTATATCAAAATAACTCTACTAAAATAATACCAAAAGATAACTCTATTAATATAAATACAACCCTAAATGCTACCATCTTAGAAGATGAATGTAACCTAGACTTTAGAAACCCAGACACCATAAACAATTTAATACCTAAAGTAGAAGAAAAAATAAATAAAGAACTAGAAAGTATCTATAATACTCTCTTAAACTACAATATAGATACTTTAGGTATTAAAGATATTTATTATAAAAAAAATAAAAACAAAGACTTTAACTATCAAACAATAACCCCATCATTTAATACCACCGTTCATCTAAAAAGAAATGGTCTAATATTCGAGGTGATACCTAATGCCTAATCAAAAAGTATTATCAACTTCATTCTTCTTAGGCGAAACATTTTTTCTAGGATTTGGATATTCTCTTTTATTTCACTACACAGGCCATGATGCCTGGATTTCTATGCTGATAGGCACACTCTTAGGTTCAATCTTTATTCTAATACTAGAAAAAATAAAAAAAAGACAAGAGAAATATCCCATATCCCACATCACCATCCAAAAAATAGTCTACCTAATATTTAATCTCTTTATCTTTAGTCAAATCCTTTTCTCTTTCCAAACATTCTCTTCATCATTTTACTTTACTAAATCTCCTAACTGGTTTGTCTTACTCCCAATAATACCTCTAATCTATAAACTAAGTAAATCGGGTTATAGTACCATTGGTAAAATAGCCCAAATGTTATTTCCCATTACCGTAATACTAGTAATACTATCATTTATAGGTTTGTATAGTCACATGAAATGGGATACATTCCTACCCATCTATGATACAGAACCTATTAGTATTATGAAAGGTTCAATTCTCTTCATGACCTATACAACTATTCCCTACTACTTATTTCTAATAGTCCCATTAGAAAAAAAGAAACTTCTTTTCAAATACTTACTAAGTTGTATCCTAGTATTCTCACTAGGCCTAGTTATCATGGCCGTACTAGGTCCAAACCTCATAAAAGTATACAGATACCCTGAATATATAATTCTAAAAGATATAGAACTATTTAACTTTATCGAACATCAAGAAAACATCATATCCATTATCTGGATTACCAATCTAATAACGGCTTTAGGTGTCTGTGGTTCTAATATTAGAAACTGTATGCCTAATAATCATAAAGACTTATTCTTTATCCTTATCCTAATACTCTCATAC
>CACXCK010000135.1 GCA_902766135.1 uncultured Erysipelotrichaceae bacterium | reverse complement strand
TTAGTAAGAGAAAAAGCAGGATTAAAAAGTAAAGCAGATATAATTGTATTTATTACTCAAGATGTGGTTATTGAAAGTGACATGTGGCTTTATTACTTAACTAAAAATATTATAGATGGTAAGTGTGAAGCAGCATATTCAAGACAAATTACTAAATATAACAATATAGAAAAATATACTAGAGAAAAGAATTATCCAAATAATAGTTCTATGGTAACCAAGAATGATTTAGAAAGATTAGGCCTTAGAACTTTTTTCTTCAGCGATGCATCAAGTGCTATTAAAACAAGCATTTTTAAAAAGCTAAAAGGATATGATGACAAGAATTTACCTATTAATGAAGATATGTATTTTGCATATAAACTAATAATGAATGGTTATACAATTAGTTACGAAGCTGAAAGTATAGTATATCATTCACATAAATTTAAATTAAAAGAATTGTATGATAGATATAAACTTACAGGAAAGTTTATGAAAGAAAATAGTTATTTAGATCAGTATGGCACTACTAAGACTGGTGGAGGACTTGCTAAATATATATTGAAAAGAGCTATACAGGAGTTTAATATAAAAGTGTTGTTTAGATTCCCATTTGATATGGGAGCTAGATGGTTTGGAATGAGGGCTGGGAAAAAGAATGTCTAAGATAAAGAATATATTAATCATTAATGATTATAATTATACTCAAGGCGGGGCCAGTAAGGTTGCGATTCAAACAGCTAATCTATTGGTAGCAAAAGGTTATAATGTACTTTTTTTTTCGTATACAACAAATCATATTTCAGAACTGGATCCGCGAGTAAAAGATTACTGTTTGGAAAAATATGAATCCCTAAAAGATAGGAACAGGATGCGTGGAATTATACATGGATTATATAACCGATATTCTAAAAATAAACTCAAGAAATTATTAGAAACATTAAAAAGAGAAGAAACTATTGTTCATGTTCATGGGTGGACAAAATGTTTATCAAGCAGTATTTTTAAGGTTATTTTTAAAGAGAAGTTTAAATGTGTGGTAACTCTTCATGACTATTTTACTGCTTGCCCTAATGGAGGTTACTTCAATTATAAACAAAATAAAATTTGTCACTTAAAACCACTAAGTTTTGAATGTATTAAAACAAATTGTGATTCAAGAAATTATTGGCTTAAATGCTATAGGATTGTTAGACAATTCGTTCAAAACCATATTGTTCATTTAAATAGAGATTTAAAAAATGTGATTACAATTTCTAGGTTTAGTGAAAGAATTCTAAAAAAGACATTATCTCGGGATGTTAATCTCTTTTTTGTACAAAATCCAATTGATTTGGATGAAAATCGTACGCCAATTAAGGCAAATCAAAATGATTATTTTTTGTATGTAGGACGTGTTACTAAAGAAAAAGGAGTGGATTTGTTTTGTAAAGCGATGACAGAGCTAAACGAAAAAGGAATTGTAGTAGGTGACGGAAGTGAATTGGAATTATTAAAAAAGAAATATCCTAATGTAAAATATGTTGGTTGGAAAAGCAATCAAGAAGTAAGAAAATATATACAAAAATCAAAAGCGCTAGTTTTTCCTAGCCGTTGGTATGAATGTGCTCCACTAACTCCCTTAGAAGCCTTTCAGTATTCAATTCCATGTATAGTAAGTGATTGCTGTGCTGCTAGAGATTATATAAATAAAAGAAATGGTAAAGTTTTTTCTAACTATGAAGAATTGATAGAAATCATTAGAAGCTACAATCAATGGTATAAAAAATTTGAGTTTAATATGAAGAATCATTATGCTGAAGAATTGTGTAAAGTTTATGAAAGGATAATTCGTGATTGTGAAGTATGAAAAAAATTGATTTTGTAATTTTGTGGGTAGATGGTGCAGATAAAAAATGGCTCGAAGAAAAAAAACACTACAAGCCGGATATTGAAGTTGACGATTGCATCAACCGATATAGAGATTGGGATTTATTAAAATATTGGTTTCGAGGAGTTGAACGATATGCGCCTTGGGTAAATCATATTTTCTTTATAACTTATGGGCATCTTCCACCATTCTTAAATGTAAATCATCCAAAAATAACTATTGTAAATCATAAAGACTTTATTCCAAAATATTGTTTACCAACATATAATTCTAATGCAATAGAACTTAATATTGCAAACATAAAAGAGTTAGGGGAACAATTTGTGCTCTTTAATGATGACATGTATTTAACTTCAGATGTGGATGAAAATGACTTTTTTTTAAACGGGAAGCCAAGAGATGATTATGCAGAAAATATCATTTTGGCAAATAATGATATGATTCAATACAATTTATTAAACAATACAAATATAGTAAATAAATATTATAATAAAAAAGAGGTTTATAAAAAAAGTTTTTTTAAATATTATAATTTAAAGTACGGGGTCAACAATTTTAGGACTTTACTATTATCTCCATATAATAATTTTGCTGGATTCTATTATAATCATTTGCCTCAATCTTTTATAAAAAAATATTTTGATTGGATTTGGGAAAAAGAACCGGATTTATGTCAAAAAACAATTGAATCAAAATTTAGGAATAAAGATAATATAACGCAATGGCTAATAAAAGTGGTTCAAATGATGGATGGAAATTTTATCCCAAGAAGTCATAAATTTGGAAAATACTTTGACTTGAAGAATAATAATATGGAATTAACAAATTGTATAAAAAAAAATAAATACAAAATGATTTGTATCAATGATTCTGATGAAACAATAGACTTTAAGAACGTTCAAAAAGAATTAATTGAAGCATTTGAAACTATCTTGCCGGAAAAATCATCTTATGAAAAATAGAAAGGATAATTATTATGAAAAAAAATTTAACTATATCAATTGCGGCATATAATGTTGAACACTTTTTAAATAAGGCTTTAGAGTCATTAATTATTGATAATATGGATAAATTAGAGGTTTTAATAGTAAATGATGGTTCTAAGGATAAAACTAAAGATATTGCACAAAAATATTGTAAAAAGTATCCTAATACTTTTAAACTAATTGACAAAGAAAATGGAGGTTATGGTTCTACAATAAATGCTGGTATTAGAGAGGCATCTGGCAAGTATTTTAAACAATTAGATGGTGACGATTGGTACGATACTGATAATTTGAATAAACTTGTGGATGATATCGAAAACATAGATTCAGATGTAATTTACACTCCATATGTTACATATTTTGAAAAAGATGGGACAGAAGAGATTAACGAAAACCCTATTACAAAACATAGTGATTGCAAAAAGGAAATAGAAGCTATTATTAAGGATTCGAGTATTTTATATATGCATAATTTAGCATATAATACTAAAATGCTAAAGAATAACAAAATAAGAATAGATGAACATTGTTTTTATACGGATACTGAATATGTTGCATTATCTTTTATGTTTGCAAAAACAATACATGTTTTAGATTATCCGGTTTATATTTACAGAAGCGGTCGAGAAGGCCAATCGATTAGCATAAGCGGAAGAAAAAAGCACTGGAAAGATCATCAAAAAATGTCATATACACTAATTAATTCTTATAAAAAACAAGTAAAAAAGCTTGGAAAAAATAAAAGAGAGTTCTATGATAATTATCTTGCGTCAATATTTGCAAGCGGAATAGGCAATTATTTGATGACATTGGAAGCGACAAAGGATAATTATAGCTTAATACAACGTTTTGATGAAGACATTAAGAATATAAGTTTTGAAATATATGAATTAATGCCAAAATATTCTAAAGCTGTATCCATAATAAGAAAGAATAATTATATGTTATATAAGTTATTGAAAATATACAAACGCATTCAATGGAGGTTGAAATGACATACATACATATATATAATAATAGTGTTAAGTATATTGCTATTTTATGTTTTTTTAAGTGAAAAAGATATTATTTCTCTTAATTTTTTATCAGTATTATCGTTTTTAGGAGTGTTTATTTTTGCTTTGATTGGTACTTTATCGTGGAATGTTCATAAAGAATTATCAATGCAATTAATATTAATAATTTAATTGGTATATTAAGTTTTGTAATTGGAGCTAAAACGGCTTTAAAGTTTTGTAAAAAAAATGAAGAAAAAAACAAAGTTGTTAAACAGGAAGAAATAGTAATAGAAAAGTGGAAAATAGTGCTATTAAGTTTATTTATATTAGCAACAATATTATTAATGATTTTAGAAATTAAAAGAATATGTAATTATTTTGGGGTCAATAGTGATAATATTTCTAGTCTTTTATCGTTTTATAGAAGTAAAGGCGTTTTATATTCTAATGAGCATTAAGGAAATAAAATTCTTAAAAAAGGTTGATGTTTTTGTTTTGTTAAACAGATTTATGACCCTTAAAGCTTATATTTTTATAAATAGATTGTTTAATAAGCATTATAGATAATATTTGAGTCTTTGATGCTTGATATACAATTTGATTGATAGTTAGGAGGAAAAAATGAAGATAGATAAAATAATCAATAAGTATTTTTATTATGTTTTGGTTTTATGTATTATTTTTCAAGTTGTTTTGCCAATTGTTTGTGTTTTTTATAAAAATGATAGCATAACTCCTTTTCTTAAAGCAGTAAGATATTTTTGCTATTCCTTTTGTTTGCTAAAGATTATTTTTGAATATAAAAAAGTTACGTTATTTGAAATGTTAGGTTTTGTGTTATCTATTATTATTTTTCTTTTTTCTGGTGACAAGTCAATTGTTGTTATAATGATATTATTAGTAGCATCAAAGGAAATAGATTTTAAAAGATTCTTTTCTTTACTATTTAAGTGTTTAATTGTTATTTTTATTTTAATTATTGTTTTATCTTTGATTAAAATTGTGCCTGATTGGACCTATACTAGAGGCTCTAATATTAGACATTCATTAGGTTTTATCTATCCTACAGATTGTTTTAGCTTATATTTGATTATTGTTTTGTTATATTATTATTTGGTTGATAAATTAAAAATGATGGAGCTATTTATTATAGAGAATATAAATGTCTTTTTATATTTATATACAGATGGAAGGATGAGCTTCTTGCTTATAAATATTATTATTATCTGGTTAGTTATTACTAAGAATAAAAAAATAGCTTCCTTTTTAAATACAATAATTAGTAAAAAATTTTTAAAAACTATTCTTTGTGCTTTTCCTATTATTATGACTGTCATCTCTTTTAGTTTAATATACATGTATGACAATAAAAATGTAATTGCTTTACGGGTTAATGAGCTATTTAGTGATCGAATTCTTTATTCTTCTCGTGCTGTTTCTAATTATGATTTAACTTTTTTTGGACAAGAAGCTGAATGGTATGGATGGGGAGGATATGGTTATTTAATTTCTAAAGATGGATTCGAATACAATTTTGTTGATAATTCATATGTTAGAATACTAATTGATTATGGAATTGTTCCAACTATGATAATTATTATAAGCTATGGATTGCTAATAAAAAAGTTTATAGCTAAAACTGATTATAAAAGTGTTTTCGTTATTATAATAGTATTGTTTTGGTCTTTTATGGAACCATATATATTCAGTGCTAGAAATGTTTTTATTTTATTTTTTGTTATTCTATTGAATAGCGATAGTAATATTAATATGCGTTTATTTGATTTTAAATCAAAGCGTAAGGTGATACGCTGTGTTTCAAATAATTGATAATTAATAAATGAGGTAGAGTGAATGATAAAGAAAGAATCTGTAAAGAAAAATTATGTATACAATATGTTGTATCAGTTGTTAATTATTATTCTGCCCATAATAACAACTCCATATCTTGCTAGGGTTTTAGGGCCTGAAGGTAATGGTATTTATGGGTATACTATATCCATAGTGACATATTTTATTCTATTTGGATCATTGGGTATTAATTTATATGGTCAAAGAGAAATAGCATATAATCAGAATAATATTGAAAATAGAAGCAAGATTTTTTTGGAATTGATTATTCTTAAAACTATAACTATGTCTCTTTCAGCAATAGTGTTTTACATTGTGTTTTGTCGTGAAGGAGATTATTCGGTATATTATAAAATATTGTTAATTGAAATGCTGGCAAATGTAATGGATATTTCGTGGTTTTATCAAGGGCTTGAAAATTTTAAGAAAACAGTTACACGTAATTTTTTTGTTAAGATAATTGCGCTAATCTGCATTTTTACATTTGTTAAAGAGCCGCAAGATATAAGCAAATACATGTATATTTATGTGTTGTCTACTTTATTTGGAAGTTTGGTATTATGGACTGATTTAAGACATTTTATAAGAAAGCCAAAAAAAATCAATATTGTTAGCCATCTTCCGATGGTTATATCTCTTTTTATACCGCAGATGGCTATTCAAGTTTATACCGTGCTTGATAAAACAATGATAGGTGCTATATTGAATGATATGAATGAAGTTGGTTACTATGAACAGTCGCAAAAAATAATAAAAATATTATTAACTATCATTACGGCTGTTGGAACAGTTATGCTTCCTAGACTTGCTAGTTGTTTTGCTGAGAAAAATTATAAGCAAATTAAAAGGTATATGTATAAAACATTTAGTTTTGTTTTTGCTTTATCAATTCCTTTAACATTTGGAATTATAGCAGTTGCAAATAACTTTGCACCATTGTTTTTTGGAAATGGTTATGAAAAAGTACCTTTAATAATGCAAGTGTTAAGTTTAATAATAATATTTATTAGTATAAGTAATATAACTGGTACTCAATTTTTGCTTTCTACTAAAAGACAAAAAGAATTTACAATATCAGTTGTTGTTGGTGCAATAGTTAATTTTTCTTTAAATATAATTTTTATTTTGTATTTTAAATCGTTAGGTGCAGCTATTGCAACAGTGGTTGCTGAATTATCTGTTACATTAGTACAATTATATTTTGTTAGAAAAGATTTTGAAATTAAAGAGGTTATTAAGTTATCAAAGAATTATTTGATAGCAAGTATAATAATGCTATGTATTTGTCTTGGAATAAGTTTTTTGATTCATGATAGATTATGGTGTCTAATAATTCAAGTCGCTATTGGCATGATTTCTTATGCTTTGATATTAATCATTTTAAAAGATAAGTTTATTTTTGATTTATATAATGATAATGTTAAAAGTATATTAAAACGTATGAGAGGTAAAAATGAGTAATGCTAAAAGAAAAGACTATATTACCTTTTTAAGTGTTATTTCTATGATATCGGTCGTTATACTTCATACCAACGGTTGCTTTTGGCAATTTAGCAATTCTAGGTATTGGTTTACAGCAAATATTATTGAAAGTATATTTTATTTTGCTGTTCCATTATTTTTTATGATTAGTGGGGTAACACTAATTAATTATCATAAGAAGTATGATACAAAAACATTCTTTAAAAAGAGATTGATGAAAACAGTTTTACCATTTTTAGTATGGAGCATTATTGCTTTATTATATAGAATTTATTATTCTAAATCTATTGTTACTAGTCAACTTAATTTTAAATTTATTTTTAATGGTATATTTGGTACATCCTTTTTATCTATTTATTGGTTTTTTATACCACTATTTATTATTTATCTTATTATTCCAATTTTGTCATCAATAGATGAGAAAAAACAAGATAAAGCATTTTGGTATATAATAATCGTAAGTTTTGTTTTGAATAGTGCTTTACCGTTAATTAATAATATATTTAAATTGGATCTTAATTTACCAATTAAATTAATTGTTGGAACAGAATATGTAATGTATGTATTACTTGGATATTTACTCGATAAAAAAGAATTAAGTAAGAAGAATAAGATAATTATTTATATACTAGGGTTAATTGGCTTGTTAGTTCACATAATAATGACTTATAATTTATCAATTGAAGCTAATAAAATTATTACACTCTATAAAGGGTATAATAATGTGCCGTGCGTTATTTACTCAATCGCAATATTTGTTTTATTAAAAAGCGTGTTTAATTATATAAAGAATATAAAAATAAAAAATGTAATTAATCTAGTTAGTAAATATACTTTTACTATATATTTAATGCATTTTTATGTAATGCAAATTATTCAAAAAACGTTTGGCTGGAGTACAACTAGTATTCTTTATCGCTTAGGAATGCCATTTATTATTATTCCTATATGTATGATTATTACGTGGATATTAAGAAAAATCCCAATAGTAAAATATATTGTTCCGTAGGTAGGAGGTTTAATTATGGAATATGATTATTTGATAGTAGGTTCTGGTTTATTTGGGGCTACTTTTGCTAATTTAGCACACAAGGATGGTAAGAAAGTATTAGTAATTGATAAAAGAAGTCATATTGGTGGTAATGTATATACTGAGAATATTGAAGGAATTGAGGTCCATAAGTATGGAGCACATATCTTTCATACTGATTATAAAGATGTGTGGGATTATGTTAATTCTTTTGTAGAGTTTAATAGATATACTAATAGTCCTGTAGCAAGAATAGGTAATGAAATATATAATATGCCATTTAATATGAATACTTTTAGTAAGATATGGGATGATGTATTTACGCCAGAAGATGCTTTAAGACATATTGAAGAAGAAAGAAAAGAAATAGTTGGAGAGCCTAAAAATTTAGAAGAGCAAGCTATTAGTTTGGTTGGTAGAACGATATATGAAAAATTAGTTAAAGGATATACAGAGAAACAGTGGAATAGGGACTGCAAAGAATTACCAGCATTTATTATTAAGAGATTACCAGTAAGACTTATATATGATAATAATTATTTTAATGATCGTTACCAAGGTATTCCAATACTTGGATATACTAAGCTTGTTAGTGAAATGTTAAAAGGTATTGAAGTAAGACTTAATACAAATTATTTTGATAATGTGGATGAATATAAAAAGTTAGCTAAAACGATCGTTTATACTGGCCCTATTGATGAATATTTTAATTATTCTTTAGGGAGTCTTTCATGGCGTAGTTTAAGGTTTGATACTAAGGTACTTGATATACCTAATTATCAAGGTAATGCAGTAGTAAATTATACTGGTCGTGAAGTAGATTATACAAGAGTAATTGAACATAAACACTTTGTGTTTGATTCTACTAGTCCTAAAACAGTAGTAACATATGAGTATCCAGCTGATTATAAGGAAGACATGGAAAAGTATTATACTGTTAATGATGACGTAAATAACGAACTTGCTAATAAGTACAGAGAATTAGCAAGTAAAGAAGAAAATGTAATATTTGGAGGAAGACTTGCCGAATACAAATATTATGATATGGATGATGTAATTAAGTCAGCTTTTAGTATTTATAATGATAGAAGAGGATAATATTTTATCTTCTTTTTTAATTGAATTATTATAGCATTTATGCTATATTTTTATATAGAATAGGAATGATATTATGAGAATAAAAAAAGTGCTTTTTTTATTAGTTTTAGTTATACCTTTAATAGTTCATGCTGGAGAATTAAATGTGACTAGTTATTATAGTAATATTGATGTTACTTGTGATTTATTAGAAAGTAATGGTAATTATTTATTAATTGATGGTTGCTTTGCTGATGGAATTAACTTTATTACGTGGCTTAAGGCTAAAAATGTTACAAAACTTGATTTATTTATAACGCACTATGATCTTGAATATAGTAGAATCGAATATTTAGATGCATTTTATGATAGCAATATTATTATTAATAAAGTATATGTTCCAGATATAGGTATAGCAAGAAAGTATCTTACTGATGAATTTAAGGCTAGTAATACTAATGAATGGAATATGTTTAATAGTATCAATAACTTTTATGGTGACTTAGTAGATGATAGTAAAGATAAAGATTATGAAGTTATTGAATTAAAGCGAGGAGATTCGTTTTCTTTTGGTGATACAAAAGTTGATATAATCGGGCCAACGAAAGAATTTACAATTGATGAATTTCAGGAATATTCTTATGAGTATTATGTCGTTTCTCGTTATTTTAATAGTATGTCTTTAATATCAATGTCTAGCGTGGATGGGAAAAAATATTTATCATTTGGAAATGCCACTGTAGAATCAATAAATGATATGTTGGATAAGAATATTGATTTTAAAGCTGATGTATTAAAGCTTAATAATGAACTTGATAATATGTGTGCATTATTAGATGAAGTAAAACCATTATTTGTAACTGATAGAGGGGCAAATGTTTTACGAGGAAAAGTAAAGTCTATGAATAATGAATCTTGTAAGAGTGATGAGCATGCTAAAAGTATGGCAAATTACTATTCTTATGATCAAAATGGCATTGTAACATTTAATATTAAGGATGGGGTAATATCTACTAAAAGGTGTGATAATTGCTATAGGGTAGATGTTAATTATATTGATAAGGATACGAAAAGAGTATTAGATACTTATTCATCTTACTATAGTTCTGGGTTACCATATTATTTAGATGTTCCTAAAAAAGAATTTAAGAATTATAAATATGTTGATGATGATATAACAGATGGTGATGTTATAAGAGGGGATAGATTGTTCACTGTTAATTATGAAGGAATACCAGTAGTAATAAATCACAAGTATGATAGTAATAGTGATGAAGCAAAAGTTGTTATGCTAGTTCAGAAGTATGTAAATGATAATTTAAGAAGTAAGTTATATTTAAATAATTTAAATAATTGGAATGCTTTATCAGTTGAGTATATCGGAGATACTTCTGAAGGAAAAGAATATTATTTAAAGACCACAGTAGATTGTGCTGGAGATAAAACATGTATCGAAGATGCGACTGGCTTTGACTCTAATAACAATCAATATTTATATAACGCTTATGTAATAGTAGATGGTAATTCAAATGTTAAGTTATCATTTGAAAAAAGTTCTTTAGTAGATGATGAAGAAGAGATTGGTGAAGGGGAAGTAGAAAATCCCAAGACCGGAAGTTATATTAGTTTATTTATAATATTACCAACATTCGTAATTATTCTACTTATTGGTTTTATGGTAAGAAATAATAAGTTATATAAAATAAATTAAATGAAGTAATGCGTAAAGCGCATTGCTTTTTATATTGAAGAAAAAAGGCTTGTGTGATATATTTTATATAGAATAGAGGTAGTATTAATGAGAATAAAGAATGTATTAATTATGATGATATTATTTATACCATTTGTGGCTCATGCTGGGGAATTAGATATTATTAATTATGATAATGGGACTTATGGTAGTAGTGTATTACTTAAAAGTAACGATAATTATTTATTAATGAATACAGGTAATGATAATATTGAACAAACAATTTCGTGGTTAAATAGACAAAGCATTACTAAATTAGATTTGTATTTATCTAGTTATTATAGGGATAATTTACAATCATTCTTTTATTTTTTATGGGAAGGTAATATTAAGGTAAATAAAGTATATTTGCCAGATATTAGTAGTATAAGAAAATATCTTAATGATGAATTTAAAAATAGTCATGAAAATGCATGGCAAGAATATAGTCGTATTAATAAATTCTATAATAGGGTTTTGGATGTTAGTCGTGATAAAGGTTATGAAGTTGTTATACTTAAAACTGGTGATAGTTTTAAGCTTGGTGATGCAATGGTTAATATTATCGGACCTACTAGAGAATTTACGATGGAAGAACTTCATAATTATGAGGCTTTATATGAAGCTAATTCATCTTTGGTGGCTATGGTTAGTATTGATAACAAAAAATATCTTCATATGGGTGAGATGTTTTATGAATCGGCAGATGATTTACTAGCTAAAAGGGTTGATGTTAAAGCTGACATAATGCTATTAAGTGAAAGCTTTTTACATGAATGTGAATCTAATGAATTTATCGAGGCCGTTAGTCCAAAGTATGTAAATCATTTTATGGAATCTGGTTTGGCTGTAGAGGAATCTTTGACAAAAGATATTGAATATTGTGCTTTAAAATCACAGATTATGAGTATGGCTAATTATTATACTAGTGATGAAAATGGAACGGTAACATTCAATATTAAAGATGGAGTTATAACTACTAAAAGGTGTGATAATTGTTCTAGGGTAGATGTTAATTATACTGATAAAAATACTAAGAAAGTACTTGATACTTATTCGTCATATTATAGCTCTGGGTTACCATATTATTTAGATGCTCCTAAAAAGGAATTTAAGAATTATAAGTATGTAGATGATGATATAGAAGATGGCGATGTTATAAGAGGGGATAGAGTATTCACAGTTAATTATGAAGAGATACCAGTTGTTATTAATCATAAATTTGATAATAATAGTGATGAAGCAAAAGTCGTCATGCTCGTTCAAAAGTATGTAAATGAAAATTTAAGAAGTAAACTCTATTTAAATAATTTAAGAGATTGGAATGCTTTATCAGTAGAGTATATCGGAGATACCACTGAAGGAAAAGAATATTATTTAAAGACGGCCATTGATTGTGCAGGAGACGTTAAATGTATCGAAGATGCTACAGACTTTGACTCTAATAACAATCAATATTTATATAATGCTTATGTAACGGTAGATGGTAACTCAAATGTTAAGTTATCATTTGAGAAAAGTTCTTTAGTAGAAGACGATGAAGAAATAGGTGAAGGGGAAGTAGAAAACCCTAAGACCGGAAGTTATATTAGTTTATTTATAATACTTTCAACATTTGTAATAGTCGTAGTTATAAGTTTTATGGTAAGAAAGAACAAATTATATAAAATAAATTAAGTGAAGTAATACGTAAAACGCATTACTTTTTTTATTGA
>CACXCK010000134.1 GCA_902766135.1 uncultured Erysipelotrichaceae bacterium | reverse complement strand
TATGAAGATGACGATGTTATTCTTATTAATAAACCATCTGGAATGGTTGTGCACCCAGGAAGTGGCAACTTCCATGGGACACTTGTAAATGCCTTATTACACTATACCAAAGATTTAAGCAACTTCAATGGCGAGACTCGTCCTGGTATTGTCCATCGAATTGATAAAGATACCTCAGGCCTAATTCTTGTTGCCAAGAATAATGAAGCTCACCGCATACTAAGTGAAGATTTTCAATACAAAAGAGTTAAAAGAAAATATATTGCTTTAGTTGATGGGATTCTAAAAAATAATCACATAACTATCGATGCGCCAATCGGCAGGGACCAAGTAAACAGACAAAAAATGTGTGTTAAAGAAGGTGGAAAAGACGCTATTACACACGTAAACGTGATAAAAAGATATAATAAGTACACCTTAGTTGAATGCATCCTCGAAACAGGTCGTACACATCAAATAAGAGTTCATATGGCATATATCGGCTATCCAATTCATAATGATCCTATCTACAACAAAAGAAGTGCTTCAGCCTTTGGCCAATTCTTGCACTCAAGTGAAATAACATTTAAAAGCCCAATAAGTAAAAAAGAACTACATTTCAAAGTAGATTTACCAGAAGAGTTTAAAAGTTTTTTAAACGAGATAGAAAACGAAGAAAAACAAAACTAACCAAACCAAATATAATAATGAAGCTAGTTTACTAAGCTTCATTATTTCTTTATTCCATAAAAAAGAATAGACAAGAAATATCATTACTGAAATAACACTAAGTATAAATTCATGAAAATAAAAGTAGAATAGTAAAGAAGAACAAAAAAACAATCCATTAGCAAAACTTAAAAATATTATATTATCATGCTCATGTCTTTTCAAAATATAAATAAAAGATGTTAAAAAAAGATGAATAATTACTAATAAGAATGCTATGACTATATAGAACATTTTATCGCCTCTTTACTATTTTTATGATTTATTATAAAATAATATTCATAGGTGATGACGATGCAAATTAAAGTTGAAGAAAAAGATGAAATGATAATGAGACTAGTTCATTACTTTGTAACAGAGGAAGATTATAGTCCAATTGTTGTTCGTGGGGTAAAAGATGAAATATGGCTTCAAAATACTTCCGGACCATACAAAATTATTCGTATCAATGCCAATTACATACATAACAAAGAACAATATGATTTCGATATTATGAAACTTAATAATGTCATGAGACAAATAAAAAGAAAAACCCTATCTTGGTCTATGAATGCCCTAAACATTCTCCTTAATGTTAATAGTGATGTAAAAATAGAAGAGAATAAGAATATTGAATCTGTTTATTTAGATAATATTAAAGAGATTAGTGAACCACCAATTATCAATGAATTTCCTGAAATAAATGAAAAACTTCTTAAAGAAGACGGTATTAGTTTAATGATTGATGTCACTAACGATATTAATAAGAAAACAGAAAAAGAAAATAAGAAATTTGAAAAACTATTTTCTCCAAAAAAAATCGTTGCTACAAACGCTATTATAGTTATTAATGTAATAGCTTTCTTTCTAACGCTACTACTAAGTAACATGAATTTAACAGCTTCGAAACTTGTGGAGTATGGTGGGTTATTTGCCCCATACATTAAGAATATGGAATTATATAGACTTATCGCAGCTGGATTTTTACATGTAAGTATTTTTCACTTACTATTTAACATGTATGCTTTGTACATATTAGGTACCCAAGTAGAAAACTTTGTAGGTAAAACAAAATTCTTAATAATCTATTTTTATAGCATGATTACAGCTAGTTTAATGAGTGCTATCATCCATCCTAGTGTTGTAAGTGTTGGGGCTTCGGGTGCAATATTTGGGCTTCTTGGAGCATTACTATACTTTGGTTATTACTATAGACTATATTTAGGTAGTATCTTAAAAAATCAAATAATTCCTTTAATTGTAATTAATTTATTATTTGGCATGATTATGCCTGGTGTAGACAACGCTGCCCACATAGGGGGCTTAATAGGAGGATTATTTATTGCCTTAGCACTAGGTGTCGAACAAAATAACGAAGAAAAATTTAAAGTAAATGGAATTATTGTTTCTCTTATATTTGTCGCCTTCTTATTCTATACATTATTCTTTATTAGATAATTAAAGCACTTCAAAAAAGTGCTTTTTTAATGCGAATTTCCTTATTTACATCATCATTTAATACTAGTAGAATAAAAAATATAGGGTGATAATTATGAAAGATAAAAGATTGCTGTGATATTTATCTTTCATTTATCGGTGTTCAATCGTTTGGCGCTGAAGTAACAATATACGAAATAGATGCTAGAAGTAAATATTTACCTCTTAGACCTGTAATAAATATTAAAGCAGAATCTATCACAGGCGGAAATGGAACCGTATCAAATCCATTTTCCACTGAAGCTAGTTATTTTTAACTTGCAATTTTGTAATATTTTCTATATACTTTATACATACAAGCGATGAAGGTGTGGAATACTGGAGCTATATAAAAAGAGTGAT
Source organism: uncultured Erysipelotrichaceae bacterium (assembly GCA_902766135.1). Lineage (GTDB taxonomy): Bacteria > Bacillota_I > Bacilli_A > RF39 > UBA660 > Ventrenecus. The sequence continues at coordinate 2,424 of CACXCK010000134.1, read as the reverse complement.
TCTTCTAGAATAAGATGGGTGGAACCACGGGCGTATGCTCGTCCCTTCGATATCTAGAAGTTTTTTTTAAGAAAGGATTGATTATATGGAAAAATTAACAATGGAAGAATTAGTAAATTATTGTAAGCAATATGGTTTTATCTTCCAAGGAAGTGAAATCTATGGAGGCTTATCAAACACTTGGGATTATGGTTCACTAGGTGTTGAACTTAAAAATAACGTAAGAAAACTATGGTGGAAAAAGTTTATTCAGGAAAGTCCATACAACTATGGCCTTGATTCAGCAATACTAATGAATCCAGAAGTGTGGGTAGCATCTGGTCATGTGGCCTCATTTTCAGACCCCCTAATAGATTGTAAAAACTGTAAGACAAGACATAGAGCGGACAAATTAGTAGAAGAGTATACAGGTGGAAAAGAAACTGGTGATGGCTGGGACAATGAAACTCTAGAAAAATTTATTAAAGAAAATAATATTGCCTGTCCTTCATGTGGATCTCACGACTTTACATCTATTCGTAAGTTTAATCTTTTATTTGAAACTCATCAAGGCGTTACCGAGGATAACAAAAGTAAAGTATATCTAAGAGGCGAAACAGCCCAAGGAATATTCGTAAACTTCTTAAATGTTCAAAGAAGTATGCGTGCTAAAGTGCCTTTTGGTATCGGGCAAACAGGTAAGAGTTTTAGAAATGAAATAACTCCAGGTAACTTCACATTTAGAACAAGAGAATTTGAGCAAATGGAATTAGAGTTCTTCTGTAAACCAGGCACAGACCTAGAATGGTTTAAATTCTGGAAATCATCTTGTATGGAATTTTTAAAAGATTTAGGTCTAAAAGAAGAAAACTTAAGATTTAGAGACCATGCAAAAGAAGAATTATCATTCTATAGTAAAGCTACAACTGATATTGAATATTTATATCCTATGGGTTGGGGAGAACTTTGGGGTATAGCAGACAGAACAGACTATGACTTATCAGTTCATATAAATCATTCTAAGGCTGATTTAAGATACTTAGACCCTGAAACCAACGAAAAATACATTCCATATGTAGTAGAGCCTTCTGTAGGCCTAGATAGACTAACACTAGCAATCTTGTGTGACGCCTATACTAAAGAATTAGCAAGTGATGAAGAACGTCTAGTTATGAAATTACATCCATCTCTTGCTCCATATAAAGTGACAGTATTACCTCTAATTAAAAAAACACATAGCAAACTTGCCATGGAAATATACGGTGATTTATCTAAATACTTTATGTGTAGTTATGATGAATCAGGAAGCATCGGTAAAAGATATAGAAGAAGTGACGCTATTGGTACCCCTTTCTGTATAACTATCGACGATGAAACAATAAACAATAAAACAGTTACAATTAGAAACAGAGATACAATGGAACAAGTAACAGTTAACTTAAAGGAAGTAAAAGATTATATCGAAAAAGAAATTCGCTTATAAGGCGAATTTTTGTAACTAAAAAGTTGCAAAATAATAATCTTTTTGGTAAAATGTAAGAAGAATAGTTGAAGGGAGAAAGAACATGTCATTACTTAATAGAGCTAAAAATATTTTTTCGGACGGAGAAGATAAAAATAGTCCAGAAGATGATTTTTATAATGTAACCCAAGAAGAAGCACTAAAAGATGCTGATAAAAATGGTAATAAAATGATCCTTCTAGAGCCAAGAGCATTTTCAGAATCACAACAAATAGCAGATCATTTAAAAAATAGAAATAGTGTAGTCGTAAACTTTAAAAGAGTAACTTCTGCCCAAGCTAAGAGAATTATAGATTTCTTATCTGGATGTGTCTATTCAATAGGTGGCAAGATGCAAAAGATTGGTGTCGGTATTTATTTATGTACGCCTAAGAATGTTAATATTCAAGGCAAAATAACAGATGAGACAGAAAAACCAGAAGCAAAAGGAAACGAAGAAGATAGTGATTGGTAATTCCTAACCATAATAGGAAAGAGGTGAGTCATGAAAAAGTTTAGTACAAGTATAAGTGGTTACAACAAAAATGAAGTAAATGCATTTGTAAGTGACGTAACCAAAGAATACGAATCCATGTTAAATAAACTTAAACTACAAGATAAAGAAATATCTGAATTAAAAGAAAAACTAGTTCGGTATCAAAACATGGAAAGCACTCTAAACAAAGCTATAATGCTTGCAGAAGAATCAGGCTCACAAATAAAAAGAATGGCAAGAGATGAAGGAAGAGGTATCATTGAAGATGCCAAAAGAAATGCCTCACGTATTGTTAACGATGCTTTAATAAAAGCTCAGAAACTAGAGAATGACGGGGAAAACTTAAGACAAAGAATATCTTTATTCAAAAGAAGATTTCAAACCATTTTAGAAACAGAATTAGAAGTAGTAAAGAATATAGATGAAGATATGTAAATCTTCATTTTTT
>CACXCK010000133.1 GCA_902766135.1 uncultured Erysipelotrichaceae bacterium | reverse complement strand
CTTATTAAATTCATCTAAAGTTTGTTTATCTAAGTCTTTTCTATCAACTAAGAAGAATACTTGATTAATAGATGGTTCTAAAGATAATATTTGACTCGTTTTAAATGAGGTAATGGTTTTACCTGATCCGGTAGTATGCCAAATATAACCATTATTATTTGTATCTAAAGCTCGAGATACAATATTCTCAACCGCATATACTTGATATGGTCTCATTACCATTAACATTTTTTCTGTTTCGTTAATAATCATATATCTAGCAATCATCTTGCCTATATGACATCTATCTAAAAAGAATACACAGAATTGTTCTAAGTTAGTAATTCTATTATTATCTACATCTGTCCAATAAAAAGTAAATCCATAATTAAGTTCTTGGTCTCCGTTAGCAAAATACTTTGTATCTACCCCATTACTTATAATAAATAATTGAATAAATTTATATAACCCAAAATATGAATGTCTTTTATATCTTTTGATTTGATTAAAAGCCTCTTTCATATCTATTCCCCTACGTTTAAGTTCTATTTGAACTAGAGGAAGTCCATTTATTAAAATAGTAACATCATAACGATTTGTATATTTCCCCTCAACTGTTGTTTGATGAGTAACTTGGAAAGTATTCTTACACCAATCTTTAGTATTAAATAATTCAAGATAAACTATTGATCCGTCATCTCTTTGGAGATCTTGTTTTTGTCTTAGTTCTTTTGCAGACTGAAAAACACCTTTTCCAGAAATTTTAACCATTAGTTTTTCAAATTCTTTATCTGATAAATCTTTAAATTTAAGTTCTCCCCTATTATGAAGATTAACTTGTTCCCTAAAATTTTTCTCTAATTCATTAACATCATTTACTTCAATATATTGATAACCTTGCTTTTTTAGTTGGTCTATCATTCTATCTTCTAATTTTGATTCACTTTCATAACTGCCCATAAATCCACTCCCCAACATCATCATATATCTTAGAATATTATATCATATTTTTCTATTTTTCTCAGTTAAATGAAAAAAATAAGGAAAATGATTTTGAAATTCTAAACTAATATAATAGTGTAATTTTAGAGGCAAAGTAAACTGGCGTGAACGATTTGTATGCTCTCTTCAAAAAGTACTATCTTGCCGGTATGTAGAATGGTACCTATAATTAAAGAAATCCTTATAAAAAAAGGGCTTCTAAGGCGCCACTTTGGGCCCAGGGGGGCAAACAATTTTTTATCAACATTATAATTCATCTAAAGTTACTTTTAATAAGAAAAGAGTATTAGTTTTAGTTCTAATACTCTTTTTGTTTTATGAATATTTATGTCTATTTAAATAGATTTTCTTTTTTCATATAGTTAATAAATGATTCTATTATGTTATTGTTTCTTGTTATTAAATCTTCTTCTGTGAAGTCATTTTTCTTTGCTAGTTCTATTAAATCTTGTATAGATGTTTTTTCTTTTACTACTCCTTTATCCGTAGTATATCCATTATAGTATTTATGTTTAGGAATTCTTCTTTATCGTTATCTGTAGCCACTTCGGAGTCAATCTTTAATTCTTCAAGATTAGCGGTTCCAAATTCATCAGTTTTCCAAATACATTTGGCAATGAACTCTTTAGTTTTTAGTGATTCTTCTGTTTTCATAGAATTAAATTTTACATAAAATGCTCTTAGAAGCAACATAAGTGTGGTAAGTCTTTGTTGGCCATCTATTACTTCTAATTTATTTTTATTATTTTTAAATGTTACTATTGGTCCTAGATAGTATTCTTCCTCATTATTGAAATCTTTGTATTCATTATTTGGGAATGCGAATGCGAATAAGTCTTCCCATAACGTTTGGCATTCTTCTTCGCTCCAAGCATAAGGTCTTTGGTAATCCGGAATGATAAAGTCTGATTTCTTATCACCGAATAGTGTCCCTATATTTTTTTGATCTACGTTTAGTTTTGACATAAATTCATCTCCTATATTTATTATAACATACAAAGCGAGCTAAAGATTTAGTCACTTTTGCTAAAACTGTTTTTTTGCTTCCAAGTATTCTTGTTTAGAATATGCACATAGTTTAACATCAATATCATAATTGCTATTATTATCAATAAACTTATTATATGCTTTTAAGCATTGTTTAGTTGATTCTTCTACTGGATTATCTAATCCACTACCAAATATTCCTGAGCTTATTAACGGGAATGATATGCTATGTAGGTCATTTTCTTTTAATAATTCTAAAGAATTATAATATGCATTAAATAGTTCTTTAAATGCATTTGGAGTAACCCCAAAATTAGGGCCCACGGCATGGATTATATATTTTGCATTGGTGATATTAAAAGCTGGTGTTATTACAGCAGCCCCATCTTTTAAGGGTGTTTTAATTTTTTTACAAGCTTCGTTTAATTCTATATATCCTGCTTTTTTAAAAATAGCACCACATATTCCACCGCCTGACCATAGGTTTCTATTAGCCGCATTTACAACTATATCTACTTCTTGGTCAGCACAAGAGCCATTTATTAATTCTATTTTACTCATGATATCACCTAATTGGATTATACCATATATTATTTTCTTGCAGTATTAGTAATACTTTTTTTAATTTCTTTAATAATTTCATTCATGCCATATTTTGTTTTAAATAAAGAATCAATTGAAGATGATATTTGTTCTTTGCTAGGCCATTCTCCATTTTTTTTATAATCATGGTATTCATCTGTTATAATACCAAATCTTAAATATTCTTTTATCTTTTTTTCTCTATCTATAAAGTCTTCATAATCTTTTATTAAGTCTCTACTAGAAATATAGTTTTCTTTACTTGTACATATATAATATATTTTACAGTCATTACTTAGAGTTAAATCTATTTTATCTTTATCCTTTTGGATTGCAAATTTTATAATACTTCCTTTTAGGGAATTATAGTCTCTGATTCTATCAGGAACTGAAGATGCTTCTTTATATTTGTTTTTGCCCTTGTCTTTTGGGTTAAAGATATTCCTACACCAGCCGAAGTTTATTTTTAGTTCTATGATAGCTCTTATTATATTATTTTTGACAACAATTATATCTGGTTTCATTCCTTTGATATTACCGTTTATGTATATTTTAATTTCTTCATCTTCTAGTACTTCGTATAAGTATTTAGCAAACATATCTTCTGCTATTTCAGCAATTGATCTTTTTGATAGTCTTTTAATATTATTTGTTCCATAGTTATATTTATCAGAATTCTTTGATTCTTTTTGGAGTTTTAAGACCAGATCTAATGTTTTTTCTTTAATATCTATCATATTACCACCATGTTTATTATAGCATGATAAAAAGAAAAGCACTAGAAATTGAAATGCACCCCTTAGAGTAGACATCAATAAAAAAGCAGTTTGATAAAAGTGCTATAATACACTTCCGAAAGGAGGTGTATTTTT
>CACXCK010000132.1 GCA_902766135.1 uncultured Erysipelotrichaceae bacterium | reverse complement strand
TTCATTTCTCTTGCATCAGTATAACGATTCTTTGGATTCTTAGCTGTAGCCTTAATAATTATATTCTCAACACTCTGTGGAATATTAGGAACTTCATCACGAATACTAGGAAGTGGTTCCTTTAAATGTTTTAAAGCAATCTCAACAGCATTATCACCCTTATAAGGAAGTTTACCTGATAAAAGTTCATACATTAATATTCCCATTGAATAAATGTCACTTTGTAAACTTGCTCCCTTACCACTAGCTTGTTCAGGAGGTAAATAATGAACACTTCCCATAACCGAATTTGTCTGCGTAAGCTGGGTAGAATTCATTGCCATCGCAATACCAAAGTCCATTATCTTAACTAATCCATTTTCCAAAATCATTATATTTTGCGGTTTAATATCTCGGTGAATTATATAAGAATCATGAGCCACACTCATTCCATCGGTAATCTGAAGCATTATATCTATAACTTCACTTAAAGTTAACTTCCCACGTTTCTTAATTAAATCTTTTAAATTCTTTCCTTCAACATATTCCATTACAATGTAGTACTGACCATTATCATCACCTACATCATAAACTTCTACAATATTTGGATGAGTTAAACTACTTGCAGATAAAGCTTCTCTTTGAAATCTTCTTACAAACTTATCATCACCAGCTAAATCTCCACGTAAAACTTTAACAGCCACATTTCTATCTAGTATCGTATCATAAGCTAAATATACATTAGCCATTCCACCTTCACCAATAGCTTTAATTATTTGATAACGATCGCTAATTTTCTGACCTTTCATTATCATTTACTCATCCCACCAATCTCTTCCATATAGGCTATTGAAATATTGTCATTACCCCCACGTGCATTGCACTTCTTTATTAACTTTGATACTTTATCTTCGATTTTTAAATCACTATTTAAGACATTCTCAATACTTTCTTTACTAAGCATATTCGTAACCCCATCACTGCACAAAAACACCCCATCAACCGTATTTTCAACTTCAAAAATATCCATATCTACTTTTTCAAAAGAACCAAGTGCCTTCATTAGTATATTCTTCTTTGGATGGTTAAGTGCTTCTTCCTCTGTTAAATTACCTGCCTCAACAAGCAAATTAACTAAAGTATGATCCTTTGTTACTTTATATAATTTCTGATTCTTCAAAACAAACCCAGAAGAATCCCCAATATTCCCAAATATCAAATAATCTTTAGTATAGAGTGCCAGCACCAAAGTAGTTCCAAGTCCAGTGGAATCAGTATGATTCTTAGCATAATCTATGATAGCTTCATTAATCTCACTAACATTATCATTAAGCCAATTAACAGCGTCAATCTTACCCCCAACACTACTAATACTTGAAAATCTCTTACCTAAATGCGTTACTGCAAGACTAGATGCAACCTCACCTGCTCTGTGTCCTCCCATGCCATCAGCAACAATAAGTAAATATTCATCACTAGCATTTTTAACAATCGTAACAGAGTCTTCATTATGACTCCTTACTCTACCAGTATCAGTTAAATAATATGTTTTCATATTCCACTTCCTACTATCACAATAATATCAAAAAACCTAAAAATAGTCCAACATTTCTAATTATTTACACTTATTAAACTAAAAAAAGAAAAAGAATAGACATGTATTTTACACACCTATTCTACCTCATAAGGATTAGACGCCGTTCCAGAACCTGTTGTCAGGCTTCCAGACTTCAGATTGATAACTGGCCTGACACCGCCGTCAGCATTAGTGACAGCATAAGCATAATAGAGATTACCAGCAGGATCGACAGACTCGACTAAAGCATGATCAGAATAATAACCACGAGGCGAGCCCATCCAATACCAATTACCTGTGATTAAATAATAATTATAGTTTTCTCCATATGTACCTCCAGCTATATTTGCTTCATCTATTGTTATTAGTCCTATTGGATAGGTTAATGCTCCATTTCCTTTTGTTGTATCTGATACTGTAAACGCATCATTTTTGTTCGAACAAGTAAGTCTTGCTCTATTTCCAAGGCCTTGATTAAATTGCTCTATGTGTCTTCCCCATGCTCCATATATAGTCCAGTTTGTTCCAAATGCATTTGTTGTGTATGGTGTGTCTGGATTAAAGTTAGAATTAGCATAACTTATTGTATCTGCACTTGCTACACTTCTATCATAGCAGAATATACTATCTGCTATGTAAGATTCGTATGTAGTATTCTTTAAATTGTTTTCATACCATGTATCTATGTAAGTTTTTATTGTACTCTCATTTGTATTAGTATGTGTTTCTTCGTAAGTGCTACTTCCAGGTGTTCCATACATATATCCTAAGAAGGCATTATCTGATCCCTCAGCGTTATTAAAAAGGCTTGTTCCTATTTGGGTGTACTTGGTGCTTGCGTCGTTGTATCCATTTGCTAGTACCTCTAATTTATTTGGTAGTGCATCTATTGTACTCGCATCTCCAACATATATCATTCTTATTGTGCCATCTCCATTGATTCTGATTATTCTCCAATAGAATCCTCCAAACTTAACATAATTATTTGTTACATTTCCTCTAAAGTAATAACTTGTTCCATAATCATCTGGTAATTCAAACATTCCACTTGTTTGAGGTGCCCAAGAACCAGTTTTCACATCATTTAATTCACTCCCTTGATATAATACTATATCAGCTGAACTAGAGGTTGGATTACCTATTTGAATCATTGCATTATTCAAGTTTTCTGCACTAGACTGCGTTACTGGTGTTGAGTCACTTTGGCCCACTACAGTAAATCTAGGTACGGCATACATTCCGTCTGTATCGGCATAACAAGTACTCCACTGACATGTTGTTGGATTAGTTAAGGTATAAACACCTGTTGCATTATCATACGTAAAATCACTTGCATATGTTATGTAATTTGTAGATGTTACTGGTACTCCTGTACCACTTTGCCCTGCACTTTCTTGAGGTGCCACCATACTATAATCAGGATTCAATACACTAGATGGTGTAACAGTAAGTGTATTATCTAATGCTTGTAATTGACTCAAAGTCTCTCTTGCAGGATCTGTTACTTCAAGTATATATTTAACAGTTATCTTACTACTAAAGTTTAATCCTTGTTGACTATTTTGATTTCCATTATCTAAATATTCATACACGGCATAATATGTATAGTATCCATCTGGTGTTGTTGTTGGCGTTGTAAATGCATTATTCTCTATCGTAAATTCTACTTGTTCCAATGCTGTTTCAGTTGTAGTACTTAAAACTCCTTCATATACTTTTTCTAAAGTACCATTAGTTATTAATGTGTCTTGTTTTACATATTGGTTATTGGTAATAGTAAGTGAGCCTTCTTCACTATCGATGTTGTTATTTGTGGCATCACTTGTTTTATATAAAGTTATTTTTATGTCGCTTCCAAATGCAGCTGGAACACTGGCTTGTAAATCTATTTCATAGATGCCAGACCCATCTTTATAAGGGCCTACTGTAAATGTTTGAACACCAATGAATCCTGGATAGATGTCTCTTCCAATATTTGTTGTATCAAAGGTATTCTCCCCATTAAATTCTACTTCTCCTAGTGTGGCAGTCATTGCACTGGTCTCGGCATTCGTATTTCCTGTACCTTGTACTTGGGCCATATAATAAGCATAAGTTATACCTATAGTTATGACTAAAATACTACCTAATAAAATAGTTAATCCTTTTCTTTTATTATCCATATTATCACCCTACTATTACAATTATTATAACAATAACAAACAATAATGTAAATAAGACATATTGCAATAAAAAAGAACTATATTTCTATAGTCCTCCGCCTACTCCAAAAGAATCTAATTCTTCTTGGGTTGCAACTACTCTAATACGCATA
>CACXCK010000131.1 GCA_902766135.1 uncultured Erysipelotrichaceae bacterium | reverse complement strand
TGGACTGTATACTCTGTCAGTTCCGGATTTAAATCCTGTAACGGAATTAACGATTAATTCTCTTTTGCCACCTTTTATAATCTCATTATATTTAGCTTTTTTAGTTTTTGAATTTCCGTATACGATTAAAAAGCTTAGTAATGATGATAAGGAAATAGCTACTACAGCATTACTTATGTATTTCATTGGCTCGGCTATTTTGCCATTATTTAGAAGCGTTTTAATTTGTTCATATGCTTTTTTGGCACATTCATAATATTTTTCATTAGAAGCAAGTTTATATATATTATCAGTTATAATATTAGCTTTAGCAGTTGTGATTGTTCTGTAATTTGCCCCGCCAGAAGTAATGAATATTTCACGATTATCCATATCAATCAAGAATAGAGAGCCGTTATTGTTCCCAAATTTATTGTAATAGTAATTGTTTGCGTAACTTCTAGCTGATAAAGAATTGGAATCAGTTGATACAAAGATGATGTTACCAAAAGAGGTTAATGAAGTCATTTCATCTAATAGTTTGTTTTCTTCTTCATCAGTTAATAAATCGGCTTTATCATCGATTAAAGCTTTATAATTAGTGTTTGGATTAACGTAATCTAAGGCCTTAACACTAGTAATGAAAGTGAAGAGAAGAATAATAATCAATAATAATTTCTTATTCAATTTCATCACCCCCTCTTTTTTCTAATTGAGGTAGTTTATTTTTGGCTAATTCATTATATTCTGTTACTAGGTCATAGAAACTCCATAAAATGAAGAGAAATGAAAGTATTGCCCCGCCATAGTAGAATAAATCATCTACGGGATTTAAAATTAAAATACAAATAGCAATAATTATGCTAGATACTTGTTTATAATTGTATTTAAAGAAGTTTCTTTTAGGAAGAGTGGCATTCTCTTCCGTAATGTCAATATCTTTTTCTTTTATTTTCTGGAGCTGTGAGTTTGATAGTAACAAACATATAAAAGCAAGGACAATACCTATTATCAGAACAATGTTAGGTGTTAAAACAAGAAAACCATTTAAAAGTAAAAATAAAGGTATGGCTAGTAGAATAACTCCAATTAAATATTTCTTATAATCAATTGGTAAATCCATAACTACTTTACCTGTTTGACCATTTATTACAGCATAACTAATTGATTTTCCACTTTTATCTTGAACACCTAGAAAGTAAACTGGGAACATTCCTATTTTTTTATCTTTATATGTTAGATTAATACTAGGATTTGAACAACCGTACTTTCTAAATCTTTTATCTTTTCGTAATTGCATATTAGCATCAACTTCTGCTGTTGCATCAGCTGCATTCACGTATTTATCGGCATTAATATCTAAAGTATCGGCATAGAATCCTGCAATATAATTAGTATTGTATGGTTTGGCCTCGTTGAAGTCAAATGGAATGGCTTGACTGAAACGGTCTTGAAATTTACTTAGTAAATCATAAGATATTCCATCATAGTCTGCACTTACATCGGCATCTACTGTATACACATCGTAATAAACATAATCTCCTACCCTATGACTGTATTTTCTTCCTTTATTTGTACAATTTCCTTCATGGCCAAAATGATAAATAGCGTAAGGCATATATATACCTCTAAATTTTTGAATTACAATATCATCTTTCATATATGAAGGAGCAAATATTGCTTTATTTAGAGTCCTTTTATATTCCTTAATGCATTCTTCTTGAGTCTTTTTAAAAGGAATTATATATTCTGGATGATTCTTCTCAATCATTTTTGATTCAATCATCGATTGATTACCACAGTAACTACAGAAAGTAATTGCTGTTTCATCATAAGAAAGAAGTTCTGCGCCGCAGGACGTACATTTGAAGCATTTAGCTTCTGTAATTAAATTTTTTTCTTCACGGGCAGTTTTAGCTTCTCTTTCTAAGCCTTCTGGATCAAATTCATTCCGACAAAAATCACATTTTAATTTTTGAAGACTAGGATTAAATTTTAGATTAGCTCCACAGCTTGGACATTTTATCATTTTATCACCACTCTATGATTATATTATAACAAATAATAAAAAAAAAGATAGTTAAAGTAGTCAAAAAAGTAGATAATTAAAAAAAGAAGTAATCTATATTTATTATATCAGTTTAAGTTTCTTCTATCTTATTTAAAAGTATTCATGAAATTAGTAGCAACTATCGAATTATACTAATCTTTTTTATAGGATTCGCAGGCTTTCATTTTCTAATTTATTTTGGTTTGAGTGTTTTTCTTTTTGTAGTTGTTCTCTTTGTTTTAGTAATTGTTGTTTTTCTTTCCATTTTTGATATTTTTCTGTTCCAAGTGTATATCTAATCATATATTCTTCTTCAAATTGATTATATTCGACTAGGTATTCTTTGTCAAAAATAGGATTGCTTAATATTTCATCATAGGGGCGATTCCATAGCTCACATGGATTATCTATATTTAGTTTTTTCATTATAAATTCTAACAATTTCACATTAGAAATATAACCATAACATGGGGTAATAAACAAATTATGTTTTTTAGCAAAGAATAGAGCTGATTTTTCTACCATCCCCTCATCAAGATAATTTCCATAGTGGTTTTTGATAATTGTATCCTCGCATGTTTGAATTACATGCTGATTTGTTTGTTTTAAATTGGAAGTGATAACATGATGTATTTCATGAAGTAATACTCCTTTCATTATTAAAGCTTTTTCAATGGGATTTTTCTCTATTCGCTCTGGCACAAAATAAATGTCTTTTCTTTGATAACAATAACCCTCATGTCTTCCTTTTGAATCTTTAGAACCGATAATATATATATTATTAGGGATGGCTTTAAGATTACCTAAGATTTCTTCTGATAAAATGTCTTTATAATCCTCTAATAATAAAGGTATGACTTCATGCGCATACTCTTGTAATACGTCTTTATAAAACTCTATATCGTCATGATATTCTTCATGTTTGTTTCGAAGCGTTTCTCTAGTCATATTTAATTGTTCTTTAAAATTATAATTGTCTTCATCGCAATAATCATAAAACTCTTCTTGTGTTTTAGGCGCATTTTCATTATCCATTTTTAAATATTCTTTAAATCTCATAAAATCATTCTTCTTCTATATTCTTTATAATATCCCTATTATTATAATACCATAATCCTATTATACTATATTATTTTTATATTTTACTTTACAAAAAAAGACAGATTACTCTGCCTTTATAACTACATGTCTATTTGGCTCTTCGCCTTCTGATATAGTAGATACACCTTTAAAGTTAGTAAGTTTGTTATGTATTACTCTTCTTTCAAAAGAATTCATGTTATCAAGGGCCACATCAACCTTTGTTTCTCTTACTTCTTTTGCTACTCTTATCGCAAGTCTTTCTAGGTTTTTAATTTTCTTTTCTTTATAGTTTTCGACATCTAGTACTATTTTAGGACTTATTCCCCATTCTTTATTAATTCTTGCTCTTACTATTGTTTCTAAGGCTTTTAGATTTTGGCCATTTTTTCCTATTAAAATAGAATTATTATTTGAATAAAGGGTTACTTCAAAGGTATCTTCTCTTACTGAACTTTCAAATTGAATTTCTAAGCCCATATTTGTTATTACTTCTTTTAAGTAATTTTTAATTTCATCTATTAGTTCATTATAAGATATAGCTGTGACTTCAATAGTTTTGCTTTTAAATAATTTTCCACTAACTTTTTCAGTTGATTTGTAGATGATTTTTTCTGTTTTTAAATCATTTTTGGCATTTTCAACAGCTTCTAATAGTGTTTTTGCTTCTGTTACTACTGGCATACTACTTTCCTTCTTTCTTATCTTTCTTAAGTATCTTTTTAATAAGTGTATTTTGAATTACTGTAAATCCATTAATTACAATCCAATAAAAGGCGATTGCAGTTGGTAAACTAAATGAAGCTATAGAGATACTTATTATCATAAACATCAACATATAATTCATTTGTTTCATCATGTCATTGTTTTGATTACCCTTCATTGTATTTTTAAATGAGTAATATGTAGTTGCTATGATTAAGAAAATAAGAATTATGTATGAATATTCACCCTGTGATAAGGCTTTCCATGGTGTCATACCTAGGTGCATTCCAAATAGTGAATCTTCAAATATTGCTGGAACATCATTAATAGCAGATAGGAATGCAAAGAATAAAGGTATTTGCAGTAAAGCTACTAAGCAACCAGACACAGGATTTATTTTATATTTTTGATAAACCATCATGGTTTCTTGGCTTTTAGCCATCATGGCTTCACTATCAGTACGATTAGCATATTTTTTTTCAATTTTCATTATTTCTGGTTGGGCTTTTTGCATATTCTCTGATGCTTTCATACTCTTAATATTAAGTGGCATTAACAATATTCTTATTAATAAACCTATTATCATTACAGATAGTCCGAAATTTTTAATTAAGAAACCAAGTTTTAATATTAAGAATGCTAATGGTCTAACAAGAAGTGCTTGCCATAAACCGTTGTATTCGTTTGAACCTAGATTAAATTCTTCACAAGTTGGAAGGTCTCCAAGTTTAACATTCATTTGATCATTATATTGTTCATATAATTTATATAAGTTTCCATCTTTCTTTGGTTGACATAAAATGTTTTTTTGAACACTTTGCCCTGTTTCTTCATTCACTAGAATATTACCGTTTTCATCCTTAAGATAATTATCTGATCCACAGCCTGTTACAAATATTAGAAGTATTGCTAATACCGTAGCTAATAATTTATTATTTTTCATTTTTTATTTTCCTTTCATTAATTCTAGAAAACTATCTTCCATTTCTTTAAATGTTAAGTTATTAACGTTTTCTTTCATTATTATAATATAATCTTCGTTATTAGACAAATCTTTTTTCCAAGCATCCATAATCATGCGCATTCTTCTTTTTAGAAAATTACGATTAACTGAATTACCTAACTTTTTAGAAACAGCAATACCAAAATGTGGATAATTGTACTTGCTAGCTCTTTTGTAAACGTTAAAGTTCTTATTTTTTCTATAAAAATTATTTTTTATTATTTCTGTAAATTCATCATGACTCTTAATCATTTCTATTTTTTTCATTTTTTCTCCTTAAAAAAAAAGCCACATAAAAACTGTGGATTTATTTACATAGTAATTTTCTTCCTTTTTTTCTTCTACTTTTTAATATGTTACTTTTTTTACGTGCGAAGAAACCATGTTTTTTTGCTTTTTTTCTTTTGTTAGGTTGATAAGTTCCTACCATAGTTTTTCCCTCCTTTTTTTAGCTTCTCTATTATAATATTAAAATTATAAAAAAGTCAATAAAAGTTCACTAAAACGCTTATATACTAGCAAAAAAAAGATATGTGGATAACTTTTTTTATAAAAAAAAATAAAAATGAATGTGGATAACTATGTTTATAACATGTGGATAATTTTTTTCTTTTATAACAAGTACTTATCATAACTATCCACATTATCCACATCTTTGTTAATAACTTTTATAAACTTTTCCACATATTAACTTCTTATGTTAATTATTAAATGTTGATAATGTGGATAACTATATTTTTTCTCTTATTTTAAAGACATTTCTAAGTGGATAAGATGTTAATAAGTAGTGGATAATTAATTTTCTCTTTTCAAGTTTTAAAAAAAATTGTAGAATATTGTTAACAAGTGGTTAGTGGGGTGGTTAAATGGATCAAAATGCTCTTTGGCAATCTGTTTTAAATGATATATCTAATGAAGTTAATCCCGCGTCATTTACAGCTTGGTTTCAGAAGTTAAAACTTATAAAAATAGATGATAATAAAGTTTATATAGAAGTTCCTATGCCTATGCATAAGACTGTTTTAGTAAAAAACTATTTTTCATTGTTAGATCAAGCTTTTTATAAGTATTTTAATAAAAACTTTGATTTTGAGTTTCTACTGAAGGAAGAAATTAAGGATTATTTACCATTAACCGAAGAAAAGAATAAAAAAATTGAATCTATTCAAATTGATGATTATGAGCCTGAAGGAATTCATGATGTTCCTGATGATACTAAAGATTCACTAGATGATTGGGAGTCTAACTTGATACCTGAACTTAATTTTGATAATTATATTGTTGGTGATTCTAATAGACTAGCCAAAACGGCAGGGATGATTGTGGCGGAGCAACCAGGAACAGTGCATAATCCTTTATTTATATATGGTAAAAGTGGACTTGGTAAAACACATTTGATGCATGCGATTGGAAATTATATAGCCAGTCATTCTAAAAAGAAGGTATTGTATACTACTAGTGAGATGTTTAAAGATGAATATGTAAATATTATTAATAATGGTAGTAGTAATAATGTTAAAGAAGCTTCTAATTTTAAGAAGAAATATCGAGATATTGATGTTTTAATAATAGATGATATTCAGTATTTAGTAGGAGCAGAGAAGACACAACAAGAATTTTTCCATACTTTTAATAGTCTACATCAATCAAATAAGCAAATAATAATCAGTTCAGATCGTAGTCCTGATGACTTAAAGCTTTTAGAAGAGCGACTTCGAAGCAGATTCATGTGGGGGCTACCTGTTGATATTTATCCACCTGATTATGATTTAAGATGTAAAATTATTAGAGCTAAGCTAGAGAAAATGTCTATATCCTTAAAGGTTGATGAAAATGTTATTGATTATATAGCAAATAGTTGTCCAAATGACGTTAGATTCTTAGAGGGGACGATAAATAGATTAATGGCTTACGCCGCAATGATTGTTCCTGAAAAGGTAGATTTAAATTTTGCAATTGAAGCTCTTGCAGATTATGTTAATATAAATAGATATCAGACCAACAGTATTGAGGGTATTCAAAAAGCTGTGGCTGACCATTATCATATAACGATTTCTGATTTAAAAGGGAAGAGGAGGAGTAATGATATAGCTTATCCACGGCAGATTGCAATGTATTTAGCTAGGACCTTAACTGAAGAGAACTTAAATCGTATAGGGCTCGAATTTGGTGGGAGAGACCATTCAACAGTTATCCACGCTTGTGAGAAAATAGGACAAGATTTAAAGAATAATCCAGGGTTAGAACAGATACTAAAAGAAATTCAAAATAAAATGTAATGTGTATAAAAAGTTAATAAGTGGATAATTATTAACATCAAAAATCGACAATTTTTGTTTATATATAAGAGATTATAAAAAGTTATCCACATTATCCACACTATAATAAGTATAATAATATAAATAAAAAGGAAAGAAGGAAAATTATTATGAAATTTGCAATTGATAAAACAGTATTATTAGAAAATTTAAATAATGTTATTAGAGGGATATCAACAAAGAATGTTATTCCTGTATTAAACGGTATTAAGTTCGAATTAAAGAAAGATGGATTAACTTTAATGGCCAGTGATAGTGAACTTACTATTGAAACTTTTATAGATAGTAAAAATATAAGAAGTATTGATAGTGAAGGAACAATTGTTATAGGTAGTAAGTATATATTGGAACTTATTAGAAAAATGCCTAGTGATATTATTCAATTTGAGATGGAAGATAGTTTAAAGTTAAAGATTTATTCTGATTCTAATCAATATAATTTGAATTGTATGGATCCTACTGAATATCCTAGTATTAAGTTATCAAGTCATAAAGATCCTATTGTTTTAAAGGGAAATGTTTTAAAGGAATTAATTAATCAAACTTCATTTGCTATATCAAATCAAGAGTTAAGACCTATTCTTACTGGATTAAATATGAAGATTAATGGTGATTATTTGGAGTGTATTGCGACTGATTCTTATAGGCTAGCTAAGAAGAATATTAAGTTGGATACACCTATTGAAGAAGATATTAATATTGTTATACCAGGAAGAAATGTTACAGAACTTGAACATATTTTAGTGGATGATGATGATGTTAACATGAGTGTGTTTAATAATAGAGTGTTATTTCAATATAAAAATATTAAATTTCAAACTAATATATTATCTGGAAGTTATCCTAATACATCAAATCTTATTCCTACGGAGTTTGAAATTATTGTTCAGGTAAAGAGAGACGATTTTGTTGGGGCAGTTGATAGAGCAGCTTTGCTTACACAAGGAAAAGATAAAAATATTATTAAAATGAAGATAGATAAAAAGCAAATGATTATTAATTCATATGCTTCTGAGATTGGTAAAACTGAGGAGTATCTAAATATAGATACTGATGATAAAGCTAATATTGATATTTCTTTTTCAGCTAGATATATGCTAGAAGCTTTAAAAACAATTAAGGATGATGATATATTAATTCTTCTTAATAATGATGTTAAGCCAATTGTTGTTAAATCATTAACAGATGAATCTCTAATTCAATTAATATTACCAATCAAAACATATTAACACGAATGAATGATTCGTGTTTTTTTGACACTTTTTTCTTTTTTTATGTGTTAAAGTAACACTTAATTTTTGAAGGAGAAGATATGAAGATTAGGGATTATGAGATAAATGATTATACTTTAGCGTTATTACCTTTAAGTGATAGTGAGTCTTTGGTATATGAAAATAACAGTGTGTATCATGTTGATAAGTCTACTTTGGATATTATTAAAGAGAGTTGTTTGGTTTATGGTAGTTCTTATGATGGGCGAAAAAAAGGAACGGAAAAGTTAATTGGTATTCGGTATAAACCGCCAATTGTTGTTGATGAAACACGAGAATTAATATTTTTTCCAACTTGTTCTACTAGATATCATAATACTTCTTGGATTGGTTTAAAGTGGTTAAAAAACTATTATAATAATGGTTATTTTGTGGTTTTGGAATATCAAAATGGCGTTAAAATTAATGTAAATGTACCATTTGGGACTATTAATAATCAAATACTTAGAGCAAGTAGGTTAGAAAGTGTATTAAGAGGAAGAAAAACGTTTTAAATTATCTATTTTTGTGATATAATGTATCTAGGTATAGGTGTATTAGTTCTATATTAAAATTTCTTAAATCGCAAATTAAGGGGCAATTTTATGAAACTTACTTTTTTGAAACTTGTAAATTTTAGAAATTATTTGAACTTAGAAGTTTCATTTCATCCTAATTTAAATATTATATATGGAAAGAATGGTTCTGGTAAGACTAATTTAGTTGAAGCTATATATGTTTTGGCTTTAACTAGAAGTTTTAGAATTGTTGGTGATAAAACTTTAGTAAAAGATGGTGAGTCTTTGTGTAAAGTAGAGGGAACTAGTTTAGATAGTTTTCGTACCAATTATTCCATTATAATTAATAAAGATGGTAAAAATGTGAAGATTAATAATAATAAAGTTGCTAAATTGAGTGATTATGTCTCAAAATTACCAATTGTTTTATTTAATCCAGATGATTTAAGATTTATTAAAGATACGCCAAGTACCAGGAGGAAAACATTAAATATTTCTATTTCTGAGTTAGATTTAGAATATCTTCGTTATTTGAGTTATTATAGTAAGGTATTAAAACAAAGAAATGCTTATTTAAAACAAATGTTTATTAATCATACAAAGGATTTATCTTATCTGAATATTCTAACAGAAAAATTAGTTTCTTATGGTATTTATTTACATGTTAGAAGAAAAAAATTTATTGATATGATAAATGAGTATGTTGGTTATTTTTATGAAAAAATAACTGGTGTAAAAGGTGTTAAATTGGAATATTTATCTGATTATAATAATTTAGATAGGGATGCATTATTAAGTCTTTATAATAAATATCTAGATAAAGATTTAACTTTTGGAAAAACACATTTGGGTGTACATACTGATGACTTAAGATTTGTTTTAAATAGTAAGGATTTTAAGAAATATGGTAGTGAAGGCCAACAAAAGAACGCTATTATTGCTTATAAATTTAGTGAAATAGAAATATTTAAAAAAGTTAAGGATAGTTATCCAATATTAATATTAGATGATTTATTTAGTGAACTTGACAAAGAGAAAAAAGATAATATTTTAAAATTATTGGATGATAATATTCAAACATTTATTACAACTACTGATTTAGATTTATTTCCATCAATAAATCAGTATGGTTATAAGAAATTTAAGATAAGTGATGGAAGTATTATTGAGGAGGGTGTACATGAAAGAAGATAGTAGCCATTATGAGGCTAGTGATATTCAAGTTTTGGAAGGGTTAGAGGCAGTTAGAAAAAGACCTGGTATGTATATTGGAACAACTGATGTTAAAGGACTTCACCATCTAGTATGGGAAATTGTTGATAACTCAATAGATGAAGCTTTAGCTGGTTATTGCCAAAACATTGAAATTGTTATTAATAAAGATAATTCAATTACAGTAAAAGATGATGGTCGTGGTATACCAGTAGATATTCATCCTAAGACAGGTATTTCAACTGTTGAAACCGTTTATACAGTGTTACATGCTGGTGGAAAATTTGGCGGCGGAGGCTATAAAGTTAGTGGAGGACTTCATGGTGTTGGAGCTTCTGTTGTTAATGCTTTATCTAATTGGGTAACAGTGACTGTTTATAAAGGTGGTAAAGTATATGAGACTAAATTTAAAAATGGTGGAAAGATAGAACAAAAACTTACTGTTGTAGGTGAGTGTAGTGAAAATAGAACCGGAACTACTGTTACATTTAAACCGGATTCAACTATTTTTGATACGACTATATATGATTACGAAACATTAAAGGTTAGAACTAGAGAGTTAGCATTTTTAAATAAAGGTTTAAGACTTACTTTAAGAGATGACAGAGATGATGAGGATACCACTGGAGAAATATTTCATTATGAAGGTGGTATTTCTGAATATGTAAGATTTATTAATCAAGGCAAAACACCGATTCATGAAGATATTATTCACTTAGAAGGTGAAGAAGATAATGTAATGTTTGAAGTAGCATTGCAGTATAATACTAGTTATAATGCTAATATATATTCATTTGTTAATAATATAAATACGCATGATGGTGGTACACATGAAGAAGGTGTTAGACGTGCTTTAACAAGAGTTATAAATAATTATGCGCGTAAGAGTGGGATGTTAAAAGAAAAGGATGAGTCTTTAACAGGTGATGATGTTAAAGAAGGTCTTACAATGATTATATCTTGTAAGCATCCTAATCCACAGTTTGAAGGGCAAACAAAAGGAAGACTTGGTAATAGTGAAGTAAGAAGGCTTGCTGATAATGTTTTTGCTACTGGGTTTGATAGATTTTTAATGGAAAATCCAGAAGATGCTAGGGCTATTGTTAATAAGGCTATGCTTGCTTGTAGAGCACGTAATGCCGCTAAAAAGGCAAGAGAAATAACACGTAAAAGTGATTTAAATGTTTCTTCTTTCTTTGGAAAGTTATCTGACTGTAAAAGTAAGGATCCTAAGGTATCTGAAATATTTATTGTCGAGGGAGATAGTGCCGGTGGTTCTGCTAAAAAGGGAAGAGATTCTATGACTCAGGCGATTCTTCCTTTAAGAGGAAAGATTTTAAATGTTGAGAAAGCTAGGCTTGATAGAGCACTTGGAAATGAAGAAATCAGGACTATTATTACAGCATTTGGAACTGGTATTGGTGATGAATTTGATTTAGATAAACTTCGTTATGATAAGATAATAATCATGACCGATGCTGATGTTGATGGTTCACATATTAGAGTTTTGTTGTTAACGCTTTTTTATCGTTTCTTTAGACCAATTGTTGAAGCAGGTCATGTTTATGCTGCTCAACCACCATTATTTAGAATTATGCATGGTAGAACTAGAAAATATGTTTTAAATGAAGAACAAAGGGATGAATATTTGAATAGTTTAGATGAAAATGTTCGTTCTAAGGCTGAAGTTGCTCGAATGAAAGGTTTGGGAGAAATGGATGCTGAAGAATTAAATGAAACAACTATGGATATTGAAAAAAGAG
Organism: uncultured Erysipelotrichaceae bacterium; assembly: GCA_902766135.1. Lineage (GTDB taxonomy): Bacteria > Bacillota_I > Bacilli_A > RF39 > UBA660 > Ventrenecus. The sequence goes on along the minus strand of CACXCK010000131.1, from coordinate 466 downwards.
TTTTAAGAAAAATCACTGTAGATGATTGTGTAGCGGCTGATCAAATATTTGAAAAACTTATGGGTGATGAAGTAGAACCTAGAAGAGAATTTATTGTAGAAAATGCTGGATATGCAATTAATATAGATATTTAGGGGGTGTAGTTATGGATGAAGAAAAAAATAATTTAGATGAGTTATTAGAACGAGCAAATGAAGAAAGAGAAAATACTTTAGTTAATAACGAAGAAAGCGAAAATACTCATGAGGATATTGATATTCATGTGGCTAATACTTCTTTTAGTGGGTATTTTCATGAAAGAGATAGTTTAACCGAAAATAATATAGTAAATGAGGTTTCAACATCGTTTTTAGAGTATTCTATGAGTGTTATTACTTCACGTGCTTTACCTGATTTAAGAGATGGTTTAAAACCTGTTAACAGACGTATTTTGTGGTCTATGTATGAATCTGGTTATACACCTGAT
>CACXCK010000130.1 GCA_902766135.1 uncultured Erysipelotrichaceae bacterium | reverse complement strand
GATGATTATTAGTCTTTAACACTGTATTATTAGGCACTGTTAAAGGTGCATTACTATGAATTATAATATCTTTATCTAAAATTATTACATGCTTAGATTTACTTTTTAAGGCTTTTTTAAAATCTGTTTCGTTATTAACGTGTATTTCTTTTACGATTTCTTTATAGAAACAATTATATGTCTCACTGTTACCTAGGACGTATATTTTCTTGCCACTAACATTTTCAAGAAATAAAAATGAATCTTTAATATTGCTTGATTTAGCATACAACTTATGACGGCGATTGTCTAAACTTAAATAGATGTTTCCTTTAAAGTCAGCTAAATCTATTGTTTTTGTATGTATTTCATATGGTAAATCAACATAGACATAGTATTCTTCATAGCCTGTTAATTGGCTTAATATTTCAATATCCTCACTCTTTTTAATTTCAATTCTTTTCATAACATCACTCCGTTAGCAAGCATTACTATATCATATCAAACTAATATTTTACAAGTAAATAATAAAAGATAAACACTTTTTGGTGTTTATCTTATTTATCTATTTTAAGATGTAATTCTTTTAATTGTGTATTAGATACTTCATTTGGGCAATCGCTCATAAGGTCATTAGCGCTGGCTGTTTTAGGAAATGCTATAACATCACGAATGTTATCAGTATTAGTAAGAAGCATTACTAAGCGGTCTAAACCAAGAGCTAAACCACCATGAGGAGGTGTTCCATAGCTTAATGCTTCGTTAAAGAAGCCAAATTTAGTTATAATATCCTCAGGCGTTAATTCTAGAGCTTCAAACATTTTCTTTTGAACTTCAGCATCATGAATACGAATAGAGCCTCCTCCAGCTTCATATCCATTGATGACAATGTCATAGGCTTTAGAATAACAATTTTCCTTATCTTTTAATAGTTTATCTACATCACTATCTTTAGGAGATGTAAATGGGTGATGACAAGCAACAAAACGGTTCTCTTCTTCACTCCACTCAAATGTAGGGAAATCTACTACCCAAAGTAAGTGATAATCTTCTTCATAGAGATTTAAGTCTTTAGCAAGTTTGCATCTTAAAGCTCCTAAGGATGTTTTAACAATATTCTTTTCACCACTTATTATTAAAACTAAGTCGTTATTTTCTAGAGAAAGATTACTTATTAGATTAGATTTTTCTTCTTCACTCATCTTTCCAGCGATAGAACCAGTAAGTTCATGATCATATTTTAAGAAGATTAAACCACTAGCTTTATATGTTTTAACAAAGTCGGTTAATTTATCTATGTCTTTACGAGAATACTTGTCAGCGGCATTTTTAACGACAATTGCATCTATATATGGAGAATCTTTTAAGAATTCTATATTGGTATTATTGAAGATACTTTTTAATTCATTTAAATTCATTCCAAATCTTAAATCTGGTTTGTCACTTCCATAATACTTTATTGCATCATCGTAAGGCATTGTTTCTAAAGGTAATGAAATATCTTGACCCTTAATTTCTTTAAATACTTTGGCAATTAGTTTTTCGGTAATACTTCTAACATCTTCTTCATCCACAAAACTCATTTCCATATCTACCTGGGTAAATTCTGGTTGTCTATCAGCTCTTAAATCCTCATCTCTAAAGCATTTAGCTATTTGATAATACTTTTCAATACCACCAACCATTAGTAATTGTTTAAAAATTTGGGGGCTTTGAGGTAGAGCGTAAAACTTACCATTAAAGATACGGCTTGGAACTAAATAGTCTCTCGCGCCTTCTGGAGTACTTTTACATAGAATTGGCGTTTCTACTTCAATAAATCCTTCATCATTTAAGAAGTTTCTAATAATATTCATTATTTTAGAACGAATAATTATTTTCTCTTTTATAGGATTTCTTCTTAAATCTAAGTAACGGTATTTAAGTCTTAAATCTTCTAAGGCTGTAGTGTCATCTTTAAGTTCAAATGGTATTTCTTTAGAAGTATTTAAAATAGTCATTTCAGATACTTCTATTTCAATATCTCCTGTTTTAAGGGCGATATTTTTGCTTTCTCTTTCAAAAACTTTACCACTACACTTTAGAACATATTCGTTTTTTATACTTTCAGCAAGACCGTAATATTCATTTTCAGGTCTTAGAACAAGTTGGATAATTCCTGAGCGGTCTCTTAAATCAATAAATATTAACCCCCCTAGATTACGTTTTTTAGAAACCCATCCATAAAGGGTTACTTCACGTCCAACATCTTTAATACTTAAACTAGTATTCCATATTTTTTTCATATATCCTCCTTAATTAAAAAATGAGTGTCTCCTTATAAAGGACGAATCACTCATTTATCCGCGGTACCACCTTAATTCCTAATAATAGGCTCTTTAACTCTTAACGCGAGTGAATCGGTTATGATTAATAAGGTGTCTTTCTAAATACTATTATCTTTGTTTTCACCAGCCACAAAGTCTCTGTAAGAATAGTTATTTATACTCTTCCTTTCATATTGATAAAACTATTATAACCTAAAATTTATTTTTTGCAAGTATTAACAATCATACATTGGGCCTTCTTTATCACATGGATAGTCATTAACTGTTAAGTTATTTTTAGTAATAATGTCTTTAGTTAGGTCAATGTCATATGTTTCTAGTTTATTATCATCTGGATTAGTTAAATCATTTTTATTTATTTCTTCAACGTGTAGTATGCCATTATCATAATTCACACTTTTGCCAATGAATGAGTGAGCAACAGAACCATTTTCATTTATAATTGTATATGTTTCTGGTCCTTCGTATCCTTCTTTATATATTAGATAGTTATTATAAACACATACGTTATTAAGAATTGGAACTAGGCTCGAACGATTTACTACTTCATTATTATTTATAAATACTTTAGTGTATTGTTTATTAGCATTTAATTGGTATTTTAAATTAAGAGGTTTATTATTAAGATAGATATTATATACATTAATTACAGAGTTTTCGGTATAATTATAATCCAAAACGTCGATGCAATTTCCTTCTAGAGAGAATGTATAGTCAGTGTATGTATCTTCTATTATTTGTTCTTCTTGCTTATGGGCGTTATTATTAACACCTTCTATTTTACTAAAGTAAGCAGATAACTCTTTAACACTGTCATTATTTAAATCTAAGTTATAGAATATGCCGTTATAACGAATCATATTTTCGGTTAAATTATCCGATTGATTACCACTTTCAATTGCATTGTAAATTAATCTATCTAGTTTTTCATTAAATTTTTGAGGTAATATTTTAGTAGTATTATTTTCTCTTTTAAATATTAAGTCATCTTCTTCTATTTCATATATATTACCATTTATGTATATTTCTTTGTCAATTCGTAATTCTTTTCTATCATCTTGGTACTCCAAAAAATTATCATCTTTATATATATAATCTTTATATTTAGAACAAGATTTGGCCATTTCATCATCTTTTATAATATCGCAAAGTCTTCTTGCTAATTCTCTATCCCATCTAATAAAGTATACTTCATTTGTATATGAGTCTTTTATTAGTATTCCTGGGTTGTGACGGAATTTAGTAATTGGATACTCTTTTCTTGTATCATTTATAATTGATGATAACCAGTAAGGTTTTCCGATTGTTACATAGCTTACTTCATCGCTTTGTTTTCTAACGCCACTTTGTTCACTATTCTCATAGAAATCATATAGCAATTTTTGATTTCCGATTACCATTAATGATAGTTTAGTTTGTTCATCACCCATAAATTTTAAATCTGGAGCACTACGCCATCTAAGTTCAGTATTGTAAAAATAAATGCAACATAAACCTAATGCTATAAATAATAATCCAATGATATAAATTGTTCCCTTTTTCATTCTTACCTCCACTTATTAATTATTAGCTAATTCTGTACTATACCAGTAGTAACTATTCTTTCTTTCATTCCATCTATATATATGCTTATATTTAGTAGCGTAATTATTTACTTTAGATTTTAATTTATCTAGTGATAAGTATAGGCCATCCTCTTCGGTTAAAGTATATACTAAAGAGTCTATAGTTGGTTTATTATAAATTTCATTATTGTATACAAATGAAGCATTTTCGAATATTACTAATTCTTTTAAGTTAGCTTTGTATGAAACTAATTCACTAATTTTTTGAATCTTATTAGTAGGCGTTTCTTTTTTGTGAATATAGTAATCGTTATATGGTTCAACATGAATATAAATATTATCTGGTATTCTAGTTAAATGATACATTTTTTCTAATTGGTTTTTAAATGTAGTTTCATAATCACTTTTTAAAACGTAGTAGTCAATGTTCTCAACTGGGATGTTACTAGTATCTTTGTGAAATAAGTTTTCATTTATTAGCATATTATCATATACCATATTTAAAAGTGTGGTTTCATCTATTTCTTCGATTGATGTGTAGGTACTACTATAAGCATCTCTTACATTAGATATTTCTCTTTTTAAAGGAACTATTTTTAAATAATTACTTAGTTCTGTCTCACTTAGTTTAACACTTGTTTGGGATTTTTCTTCAATTTTTCTAATTATTTCTTCACTTCTGTTATTTTCGATACGCATGAAAAAATAATAGAATGCATAGCAGAATACCATAATAACGGCAAATATTAGAAAGACGTAAAACCAGTTTTGTTTATTCATATACAGCACTCTCCTATTTTTAATTGTATCACAATATACAAAAAAAAGGAACTATTTGTTCCTAGTTTTTAGTCATTGGTAATTCTTCGTAGTCAGTGTTATCCCATGCAGCATATTTTAGGGTGTTGTTTTCAATTTTATATGTTAGTTTTAGCGCACAGTTTTGCAAACTTTGGTATTCTTTAGTCACATTTATGCATTCATCTTTAGCTCCTTGGCCATAATATTCACCATGTATATGTAAGTG
>CACXCK010000129.1 GCA_902766135.1 uncultured Erysipelotrichaceae bacterium | reverse complement strand
CTTTTTCCTTCGTCGTTATATTTTCTTGTAACAGCTTTGTATAATGCGTAATTAGCTTCATCTTTAGAGACATTAAAGATAACAAAATTGGCACGATTATTATAAGTATCATATATGTCTGATAGGAAGACCAGTAATTCATTACAATATGTACATTCATCGCCAACGAAAACGTATATATTAGGTACAGATGGATTCACGTCTTTTTGATTATGATTACATGTTAATTCAAATTCTTCACATGCATCTTTTAATGTTTCATCTTGGATTATTACCTCATTAGTGTTTTCTTCCGCGTGAATAATAAATGGGGTAAAAGATAACAAAGCAAGTAATAATACAATAATTTTTTTCATAATACACCTCTTTCTTATGTATTCTAGCAGATTTTTAAAAAAAAGAAAAGATGTTACTCTTTTCCTGCTATTTTTTTGTAGTATTCATATCTTTCTTTAGAAGATGCTGCATCTTCTTTTGCTAGTTCATTTGCTAGTTTAGAATCTTTAATTACTAATGCGTTATATCTTACTTCACCATTTAAGAATTCATTATATTTAGTAAAATCTGGTTCTTTTGAATCAATAAATAATTTTTGTTCTTCTGGTTTATATCGCATTAGAATGTTGTAGCCTACTTCTACTGATAATTTTTGTCTTTCTGTAGAGCAGCTCATACCGCCTTTTATGCCATGTTCTATACATGGTGAATAAGCAATAATGATAGCTGGGCCATCGTGTTCCATTGCTTCTTTAATAGCTTTAATACTTTGCATTGGACTAGCTCCAAGAGAAATGCTTGCGACATAACAATTAGGATAACTCATTGCTATTCTAAATAAATCTTTTTTATGCGAGCGTTTACCAAAGTTTGCAAATTCAGCTACTGCTCCTATGTGAGTAGATTTACTCATTTGGCCACCTGTATTTGAGTAGCTTTCGGTATCCAAAACTAAGACTTTAATATTCTCTTCACTTGATAGGACGTGGTCTATACCACCAAAGCCGATGTCATATGCCCAGCCATCTCCCCCTATGGCAAGAACTGTTCTTGCAGGCATGTCTGGAAGTAATTCTTTAATAGATGATGGAATACTCTCTTTGGATAGGGCTTCAGCTACTCTAGATGTTATTTCATGGTTATTAACATTGTTTAAGAATTCTTCATATAGTTCTTTTAATTTAGAGTTAGATTTTGGTAATTCTTCTTCAATAAGAGAAGCTAGTCTTTTTCTTCTATTCTTGAATGATAAATGCATGCCATAGGCAAATTCCGCATTATCCTCAAATAGACTGTTAGCCCAAGGAATACTATATGGAGTTGAAGGAGCAGAACCACCATAAATGGATGAACATCCTGTAGCATTAGCAATTATTAATTCTTTACCATAGAGTTGAGTGAATAACTTAATATAGGCAGTTTCACCACAGCCAGCACAAGCCCCAGAAAATTCAAATCTTGGACGTTCAAATTGGCTTCCCTTAACAGTAAATTTATCGAATGGGTTTTCAGGATTCTCAATATTAAATAATTTATTTGCTTCCTCTTGAATAGATTCGTTATACTCTCCCATTTCAAGGGATTTAGTTGGGCATACTTTAGTACATAAGCCACAGCCTGTGCAATCAGCTTCCGAAATGGCTAGATAAAAATATTTATCTTTTACTCCTACTGCTTCCTTACCCATACCTTTTTCAACAATAAATGGCCTTATGCAACCATGCGGACATACAAGTGAGCAAAGACCACACTCGATGCATTTTTCAGGAATCCAAATAGATACTTTTTCGGCTATATTTCTTTTTTCTTTTTTGGTGTATTCTCCTTTAAATGTTCCGTCTTTATATTCATCTATCTCGCTTGTAGTGATTGTATTACCTAGGCGGTGAGTCATACGATACTCAATGCTTTTATCATTGGCTAACTTTTTATTCTTGCCTCTTGAGACAATTTTTACTATTTGTAAATTCTTTAGTGATTCATCGATGGCTTTTAAATTGTTATTAACTATGTCTTCGCCTTTGGTTTTAAATTGCTTCTTTGTAGACTCTTTTAATATTTTAATGCTTTCTTTTTTATTAAGTAAATAAAGTATTACTGTTTCCATTATTTTGCTGATTTTACCTGGAATAGAGTTTTCTCTTGCTATTGTGCTTGCATCAATGGCATAGCATTTTATCTTCTTGTTAATAATGGAGTCCATATCTTCTTTAGAGATACTTTCTAGCCAATTTTTAATATTATTAGTGTTAACAAGTAAGATACTACTTTCTTTGGCTTCCTTAAGTAGTTCATATTTTTTAAAGTATTCTTCTTTACTTACGCATATTAAATCAGCATTTTCAACGTAATAAGG
>CACXCK010000128.1 GCA_902766135.1 uncultured Erysipelotrichaceae bacterium | reverse complement strand
TGTTACCTGTGCCATGGACTACTGCTTCATAGTAAGCAAATGACCCTCCTATTATTAATACTATTGCAATAATTGATATAATTATTATTCTTTTCCTATTCATACTCTAACACACCTATTCTATGAATAAATATATCATATTTTATGATTATAATCTATAATTTTTCGGCTAAGTTTTTAATCTGTTAAAAGAAAATAAAAGTCTTCCTATTATAAATAGAATTATAATATTATTAAAAAATATCCACTTGTCTTTGTGATGATTTAGGTAAAATGCTTTGTGCGAATGTTATTGCTAATTTGATTGGTGAGGATACATATTTAATTTATAACAATCTTCAATTTATTCATACCAAAGTTTCTTCTTATAGTTGTTTTAGAGAAAGTGAAGTTCATGTAGTAAATAAAATTAAAAAGTTAGGAAATTTATTCCTGACTTCAGAATGCAGACAAACCCCATATTTTAAAATATGAGGTTTTCTTATGCATAAATTTTTTTGAAAATATCAGTAATTTGAAGCGATTTTTCTTTAATTTTATCTACATTACTCTTTTTATTGCTATATTTTTCATGTTTTTGGCAGCACTAATCAGATGTGTGTATGCTTGATTTTTTTCCACACCTTTAAATAATATATATCTATATCCATGATGTTGTTTTGAATCTCCAAAGCTTCTTTCAACTGTTGTTTTTTTTTATCGTCATCATTTTCTCATCACATTCTCGACATCTTAATTATATCCTTTTTGCATAATAAAAGCGAGTAATGATAACATTTGTCGAGAATGTTTAACTTGCTAATTAAATTATACTACTATTTTTATAAAATAAAAAGACTATTGCCAAATTTTACTTTGTCAACAGTCTGAGTTTTTACATCCATATGTAAAAACTATTCTTCTAATTTTACTGTAAATGGATTTTGGGCTGTGCCATCCCCACCAATTATACTTCCTAGCTTTAGATTGATGACGGGGCGTACAGATTGCGTTAGGGAAACGCCTGCATCATCTATAAGATAAGTAATTTCACCAGCGCCATCTATTGAAGAACCATATGGATTACTATAAAAGTAAGAAGGAGAGATTGTCCAGTAAAGGGAGCCAATATTTAAATAATCACTATTATTTTCATAATTTACCATTCCTGATATGTTTACTTCATCAACAGTTATTAAACCTACTGGATATGTTAATGCTCCATTACCATGTGTTGTATCATTTACTGTAAATGCGTCATTTTTATTTGGACAGGTAAGTATAGCCTTATTACCATTAGCTAGCGAAATTTCATCTGCCAATCTGCTTGAACTACCGTATACTGATAGATTATTACCATATCCTAATTTTGTAAATGGTGCACCAAACCAATTTGAAACGAATGATATTATATCGTCACTCGCCATACTTCTATCATTGCAAAAAACACCATCTGATATATATTGTTCATATTGTGTATTTAATAAATTATTTCTATACCATTTATCTAATTCAGTTTTTATTGTACTATCATTTATGTTTGCATGAGTTTCTTCATAAGTATTAGAATTAGGCGTTCCGTACATATAGCCTACATAGGCATTATCATCATATTGTGTATTAAAAGCACTTATTCCTATACTTCTAAATAAAGTAGTTCCATCTTCCAAATCATTAGTTCCATGCGCACTTGTACCATCATATATCATTCTTACTGAGCCATCTCCATTAATGCGAATTATTCTCCAATACATATTATCTCCTGCGCTTGCATACTTTACACAATTGCCACTTGTTATAACTGCCTCACAGGCACTTAGTGATGTAAAACTTTCATAATTATAATTTACTTCCCCATAGTAATAATCCGTTTGCCACTTACCAAACTTAACATAGTTATAGTTGATATCACCTCTAAAGTAATAACTTGTTCCATAGTCATCTTCTAAAGCAAATAAACCACTCGTTTGAGGCTCCCAAGTACCATTTTTGATTTCATTTAATTCACTGCCACGGTATTCTATATAATCAATATACCCATAATTATCTCTGATTGCTGCGTCGGTAATTTTAACTACTTCATGACCTATTAATTCATCAGATTGATATATAGCGGTATTTGTTTCTGTAGCATAATCCCAATTTTCACCACGTGTCACGTATTTGTTAATTAAGTCATTATAACAACTACTATATTGACATGTTGTATAATTAACTAGTGTATATTGGCCTGTTGTTTCATCATATGTAAAATCGTTAGCATAGGTAATATAGTAATTAGGATTTATGTGATAATCAGGTGAAACATGTCCAGCACTCGTATTTGGGGCAACTCTAGCAAAATTTGGATTTACATTATTGCTGGTGGTTAATGCTAATGTGTTATTTAATTTTTGTAATTGACTTAAGGCTGTAGCTGATGGGTTGATAAAATACAATGTGCATTTAGTCCTTGTACTTGTTAGATTAGACACTGTTGGACTCCATGTAGTATCATTCCAGGTAATGCTTGCACCATTTGTACATTCGCCATGATCAAATATATACCCTGATGTACTATTGGGCACTGTAGATGATGCTTTTTCACCAACATATACTGCGAAATAAATATCGCCTACTGCTGGAACATTACCAGAAAATGAATTAAAAGTATTCTCGCTTTCAAACCACGCATAGCTATGATAAAAGAATACGCCTATTACTAGGGCTATGCATATAATAGTAAATGTAATGATAAACTTTTTCTTAGTATTTTGTTCTTTGAATGTTTCTATTTTCATACACTCACCTACTATAGTTGATTATACAAAAAAAGACTGTTTTTGTAAACAATCTTTTTATAATTAAGCTTCTTGATAGACGCTTACTTTCTTTTTATCTTTTCCTAATCTTTCAAAACGAACAACACCATCAACTTTAGCAAATAAAGTATGATCCTTACCCATTCCTACGTTAGTTCCTGGATAAATTTTTGTTCCTCTTTGACGATATAAAATGCTTCCTGCAGTAACTACTTGTCCATCTGCTCTTTTAGCACCTAGTCTACGACCAGCACTATCTCTACCATTTTGAGTAGAACCTTGAGCTTTAACGTGAGCAAATAATTGTAGATTTAAAATCATTCTATTCATTATTATCCTCCTCTATTTTAATATTTTTAGGATATTGTTTGGCTAATTCTTTAAACTCTTCTATCATATTTTCTATTAAAGTTTTAGTTATATTGTCATTTTTTAAAATATTTATCGTGACACTTTTACCTTCAATAACTTTAAGAGCTTCGTTATCAAACTTTAAAATAGCATTAACAGTTGTGATAAGAATTGAAGAG
>CACXCK010000127.1 GCA_902766135.1 uncultured Erysipelotrichaceae bacterium | reverse complement strand
TATTCTAAGGCTTTAGATTTATTAGATGATTATGATCATAGAACACTTTCTAAACCTAGAGGTAGTAGTTCTAAAAGAATAATTACATATGATGAGTGTAAAGATATTATAAGTAAGCTTAAATTTAATGAAAGAAGTAATATATTTGCTTTAGAAAGAAATAGAGGGCTAGAGTCTATAATTAATAATATTTATCAGTCTTTTAATGGCGAAGATGTATATAAAACAATAGAAGAAAAGGCTGCTAATTTTTTGTATTTAATAACTAAGAATCATGTCTTTATAGATGGTAATAAGAGAATTGCGGCTACACTTTTTATTTATTTCTTACAGGCTAATAATATATTATTTAGAGAAGATAAATTAGTTATAGATAATAATACTTTGGCTTCATTAACTCTTTTAATAGCGGAATCTAATCCTAAGGAAAAGGAAATACTAATCGATCTAGTTATGAATTTTTTAGTGTAAAATATATTATACTTCTTTTTAGATTGTGTTATTATTATGTTAGGTGAATAGAATGAGGAAGTTTAAATTTATAGTTTTATTAATTTTATGTATTTTGGTGGCTGGATGTGGGGATGCTAAGGAACGCGATTTAAGGCCAAGTGTTGTTTTAGAAGATTTAAAGAATAATCTTATTACTACTTGGCGTTATGAAGAGGGAGAAAATATTAGTTATCGTGATGCTGATTATCAGGGGAAGTACAAAGAGATAATTGTTCGAAATGAGAATTTAAATATGCGCATAACAATGTATTATTTTGAAACTTCTGAGAGTGCGTTTAATGCTGCAAAAGAAAACAGGAAAGAAAGACCTGAGTTTCAGGAATATACATGGAATGGTTATAATGGTTATACTTATAGTGGTGATGAAGAAAAGATGTATTATCAAATTCTTTTGGGAACTAATGCCGAGTTAAATAGAACGATTGCTTTGGCTGGACAAGTTGATTATATTGATAAAGATAAAGGAAATATAGTTGATGCTTTTAATAGTGAAGCGTTTCAAAGATTTATGAATACTATGGAGTTTAGAGAAGGGTAATTTGGCAATTATCCTTTTTTGTGCTATAATATTTGCGGATGTGATTTTATGCAATATAATGTTGTTAAAAATGCTGATTTAATAATAAAGAAAAGTCCTTATGTTGTTCAGAATGCTTCTAAATATAAGAATAGGTGGCATGAGTTATTTAAAAATAATAATCCTATTCATTTAGAATTAGGTATGGGTAGGGGAGATTCAATTATCCATATGGCTATGAAGGAACCTAATGTTAATTTTATTGGGGTTGAGTTATACGCCTCGCAGATAGTAAGTGCGGTTGTTCAGTTAAAGAGATTTAATCTTAATAATTTGAAGCTTATATGTATGGATGCGATGGATATAGATAATGTGTTTGGAAGGGAAATAGATACTATTTATCTTACTTTTTCTGAGCCTTGGCCTAAACCACAGGATGAAAAGAAAAGGTTTACTAGTCCAGTCTATTTAAAAAAATATGATAAAATATTTAAGAGGCGTAAACATATAATATTAAAGACAGATAATCGTGGATTATTTGCATATTCTTTAGAGAGCTTATCTAAGTATTGGTATACGTTTAATACGGTTAGTCTAAATCTTCATAAAGATGAAAGACATATTCCTAATATAATGACTGATTTTGAACAAAATTATCGTAAAGAAGGGCGTACTATCTATTATTTAGATGCTTATTATGAAGATTAATGAATATTTTAGGGGGAAATTATGGATTCAGGTAATTTTTTAAATAATATATCTTATTTTTTAGAAACAATGCCACCTTTTTTGAGTGCTAAATTATATGGTTCTTTTTTGACTAGTCCAGATGCTTTAAAAAAAGGGGAAATCCGACAAATTGATTTGATTTTAGCGGTTGACAATATTGAAGAATTTTATCGGGAGTGTGTTTCTAAAAATCCGTATATGTATCGGATGATTCCGAGACTATTCTTTTCACATGCTACTCATGATCAATTAAAGATGCTTGGAACTTCTTGTTATACTTCGCATATTAATTTTATGGATAATTATTATAAAATGGGAGTCATTGAAAAATATGATTTAATTGCAGATTTAAAGGAATGGAAGACGTTTTTTATGGCTGGTCGTTTTCAAAAGGAAATGATGACTTTAAAACGTGATTGTGATATAGAAGAGGCTAATATTATTAATAAAAAGAATGCGGTTATCGCAGCGTTTTTGCTATTAAATAAGGATAATCCTTCGCTCGGAGAATTTTATCAAACACTTTGTTCCTTATCTTATATTGGGGATGAAAGGATTCGTTTGCATGCTGAAGATCCTAATAAACAGGTGAAGCTTGCTCAGAATAGTAAGAATTTTTTTGATACACAGTATACAGCTATTTGTAGTTATTATGATGTTTTAGATGATGGTACTATTATTTATAACTATGAAGATATTTTGAGGCAGGTGGTTTCTTTACCTCAAGATTTACGTTATCGTCTTTATGATGTTATGAAGTTATATTTTGGTGAAGAAGATCAAGTTATTCGTTTAAATATTGCTAAAGAGATATATGATTATTTATTTCAAAAAACTAGTAAGGCTAGTCGTGATCAAATATTAAAAGGCGTTATTACTACTGGTCCTGTTAATAGTGTTCATTATACTCTTGCTAAATTAAAAAAGGGAAGTATGAAAGAAAACTAACATAATTGTTAGTTTTTAATATGTTATTATGTTATAATAATATATGAGAGGAGTAGGAATGTAATGGCTTTAATTAAGTGTATGGAATGTGGGAAAGAAATTAGTGATAAAGCAAGTGCTTGTCCCAATTGTGGTGCCCCAGTTGAAAAAGAAAAAAGAAAGGTAATTATTGAGAGGGAAAAAGGTTTTCTAGGAAGTGGTAATACCCCTGTTGCTTATATTGATGATATGTTAGTTGGTAATTTAAAAACTGGTTCTAAATTAGAAACTGATGTTCCGTTAGGTGAACATAATCTAATTTTAGAATATCAAGTTGGTAATGCGCAAAGATCAGGAATACTTGCATATGGTGATTTGGGTGGAGTAAATTCGATACCACAGAAGAAAATCATTGAAAAATTTAGTATTGAAGAAAGTACTAAAGTAGTTCATATTGTTGTTCCTAAATTATTAGCTAGAGAAATAGTTATTACCAAAGAATGAGTATATAGTTTATCTATATACTTTTTATATAAAAAAATATCTAACTACTTGTTAGATATTAATTAGCTCTTATGGTGTCCCCTTAGGGATTCGAACCCTAGACCCACTGATTAAGAGTCAGTTGCTCTACCAGCTGAGCTAAGGAGACAACACATAG
>CACXCK010000126.1 GCA_902766135.1 uncultured Erysipelotrichaceae bacterium | reverse complement strand
TCTCTTATTCCATGTTATACGCCCACGTGTTAAATCATAAGGAGAAAGTTCTAAAGTGACTGTATCACCTGGTAGAATACGTATCATATTAACGCGCATTTTACCAGAAACGTAGGCACTCACAGTTACACCATTTTGAAGTTCTACGATATAGTCTCCGCCTTTAGCAACATCAACTACTTTACCTTCAACTTCAATCTTATCAGATTTTGCGCTTGTATTTGGTCTTGTTTTTACTACATCTTTACTTTGTAGATTACTTTTACGATCATTTTTTTTCGCCATATTTTATTCTCCTGTTAATATTTCGTAGCCATTCTTTGTAACAGCTACAGTGTGTTCAAAGTGTGCTGATAAGCTAGAATCAGTAGTAACTGCTGTCCAGCCATTTTTTAACACTTTGACTTCTTTTTGTCCCATCGCTAGCATTGGTTCAATTGCTAAAGTCATGCCTTCTTTTAAAACCATACCGCGCCCCTTTTCACCAAAATTTGGAACTTCTGGTTCTTCATGCATTTCGGTACCTATGCCATGACCTACATAGTCTTCTATGACGCTGTAACCATGTTTATGAGCATATTCACTTATTGCATAACCGATATCACCAATTCGCGCTCCAGGTTTTACTTGTTTGATGCCTTCGTACATACTCTTTTCGCATACATCAACAAATTCTTTTACTTCAGGACTTGCATCACCTACTATGTATGTTCTAGTCATATCACTTTCATAACCTTTTTTGCGAACAGTAAAGTCTAATTTTACAATATCACCATTTTTCAATTTACGATGGTCGCCTATTCCATGAACTACTTCTTCATTTACTGATACGCACGCATTGTTAGGAAAACCTTCATAACCTAAACAAGATGGGAATCCACCTAACTCTTTAACCATAGAACCTATTTTATCATCTAGTTCTTTAGTTGTTATGCCTGGCTTAATAAATGCTTCCATTTCTTTGTGTACGATATAATTAATGTGTCCTGCTTCTTTCATCAAAGCTATTTCTCGAGGACTTTTAATGTTCATGTATTGCTCCTTCCAAAACTTTAATTGCTTCAGTTTGGTCTTCATTATTATTATCAAGTACTAGTAAACTCTCTTTTTCTTTATAGTATTCGATAGCTTTTAAAGTAGAACTATTAAATACTTCATAACGATTTAAGAAAGATTCTAGATTATCATCTTTACGGGTTGTTAATTCTACTTTACAATTGTCACAAATACTATCTTCTTGAGGCTTAAATGACTCACTATAAATATTGTAACTTTTCCCGCATTTTGGACATACTCTTCTACCAGTTACTCTTTTGATTAGATTATCTTTAGTAACATCTATGTATATTGGTAGAATGTCCTTAATATTTAATTTATTTAGCATCTCATCTAGTTTTTCTGCTTGGTTTAGAGTTCTTGGAATACCATCTAAGATGAACGGTTCATTTGATATTTTTTTTAGTTCATCTGAAACAATATCCATAATAGTTTCATCATCTACTAAGGCCCCACTAGCCATAATACTTGCTAGTTTTTCATCTGAAGCCATTCTCTTACGCAAGATATCACCAGTAGATATTTGCTTATAGCCATAGTTTTCAACTAGATAATCACTAAATGTCCCCTTCCCAGAAAGAGGGGGAGCTAGGAATATAACAGAACGCATTATTTACGCCCCCTGTGAGAATATTCTCTTGAAACAAGTCCACTTTCAATTTGTTTATATGTTTCAATAGCAACTCCCACAACGATCAATATTCCTGTTCCACCAATTGCAACTCTCTGTGAAAGACCTGTTAGATTTGAAATAAGAATTGGCATACCTGCTAGAAGGGCTATAAATAATGAACCAACTAATGTTAAACGACTAACGACAGTACTTATATATTTAGTTGTTTCGGCCCCTGGTCTTACACCTGGAATGTATGCGCCACTCTTGTTTAAATCTTTACTCATTTCCTCTGGATTCATAGCCATAAATGTATAGAAATAACTAAAGAAGATAATTAGTGCTATATAAAGGATGAATCCTGGAAGTGATGTATATAATATATAATTATTAACAAAATTAATTGCTGCCTCATTCTTAATGATATTAACAACAATTGATGGTATTGTTAATAACATTGATGCAAATATTACAGGCATTACACCAGCGTAATTAATACGAAGAGGCAAGTATGATTGTTTAGCACCATAGGCACTTACTGTTTTATTAGCATATTGAATAGGTATTTTTCTTTCTGCTAGGGTAATCCATACGACACCTACAATTACAAGTAAATAAACTATTAAATAAATAATAAATAGGAAGATGCCTAAGGCAGTGGCATATGTTCCTGCCCCGATAAAGGCATCATATGCGCCAATAAATTCTGCTGGCAAGCTTAAGATAATACTTGACATGATAAGTAATGATTGACCATTACCTACACCTTTTTCGGTAATTTGATCACCTAACC
>CACXCK010000125.1 GCA_902766135.1 uncultured Erysipelotrichaceae bacterium | reverse complement strand
TCATTATATTTGGCAGATGTTTCAATAAGTGATGAATCTACTTTAAAAGGAGATTCAGAAACAAAACGTTTAAGATTTTTCAATCCTTCAGAAGTACCAGAAAACTTAATGGATGCAGATTTAATAAAAGCATATTTAAATTATACAAAAAAGTGACTTTTATAATGTCTACTTAAGAATTATCAATATTGATAGTTCTTTTTTTGAGATTTACAGATAAATAAATAACGTGTTATAATTTTTGAGAGGTTTGTTTTATGTTAGCTAGTGAAATTAATGAAAATACTTCTAAATTTATTAGGTCTTCTGAGAGCATTATATATTTTGACGACGATGTTGTTTATAAAGTTTTTCATAATTGGATTGATATTAAAGGACGTAGTGAAATAATAAAAATGATGAAAGATAATAATCCTAAATTTGTTCCTTTAATATATGATTATATTTATGATAATGGAAATATAGTTGGCTATGTTATGAAAAATTATAGAAAAGCTCTTTCTATTTCTAGAAAGAAAGATTTAAATCTTCTTAAAGATTTGTGTTCTCAGCTAATTTATGATTATATCTATCTTAGAGATAATTATGGTTTATGTTATTTTGACTATCATGAAAAGAATGTGTTAGTTAATGATAATTCTATATTGTTGTTAGATATTGATAGCTGTCTTCCAGATAAGGCTCAAAACAGAAAAATTAGTTCGTCATATTTGTGCGATTATATTCTTAGTCTGATCTATAATACTAGTTTTTTTGATTGGGAAATATATTATAGACCAGAAGAGCGTTTATTGATAAGAAATATTCTATATCAAAATCTAGATGGAAGTAAGATTCTTTCTTTAAGTGATTTACTGATATTATTAGAAAATATTAGAAAGAAAGATGTTCGTATGGTTTTGAGGAAAGTCAATTGTAAAATGAAGAAGTTTTAGGGTGGTGCTTTGATGATTATTTCAGATGGTGAGTTTTTGGATTTACTTAGAATTGCGCTTCATGATGGGGATGCTAATACTTTGACTGTTTTAGTGCCATCTATTTCAGTAAGTGAGGCTAATTATTATATTGCGGCTTGGAATAATATTTATTTAAATATATTGAACTGTGTTAGAAACGGTGGGAATATAACAGTGCTTAAGGGTGAGGAATATATGCTTCTTAATTATTTGTTAGAAGAGGCTAGAATAAGTTCTTTGCATCGATAGTAATTGTTTACTTTTTTATGTGATAAAATAGTGATACATGAATGGGTGATTAAATGAATAAAGTGATTTTAATATCAAGTGATTCTTATATTTTACTTGAACAAGAATTAGATAAAATTGTTAAAAATGATAATAAGATGCTCTACAATCTTAATGAGAGTAGTTTGGATGATGTTTTAGAAGAGGCTTCCTATTTTTCATTGTTTGACAATTTAAAGGTAGTTATTGGAATGAATGCTAACTTTTTTGGTAAAACAAAGATTAAAGAGGATGACACTAAGAAATTACTCGGTTATATCAATAATCCTAATGATAATACAATACTTATATTTGCAACTTATGAGGCTGTGGATAAACGAAAAAGTATCGTTAAAAAAATTATTCAAGATAATGGCTTTATAGAGTTAAAAGCGCCTAAGGGATATGAATTATTTAATGATATAAAGAAAAAACTTAGTATTTATAAAGTTAATGATGATGTTGTACGTTATTTAATTAGTGCTTCTTTAAATTCTTATGATTTGATATGTAAGGAGATTGAAAAGTTATCTTTGAAATATAATCCTCGGGATAGTATTTTGCTTTCTGATATTAAGAAAGTTGTGCCGATGAATTATAGTGATAATGTTTTCTTGTTTGTTGACCAAGTTGTTCGTAAGGATTTGACTGCTTCGATGCGATGTTTAGATGAACTGGTTAATTTGAAGGTTGATCCTATTCAACTTTTAAATGTGCTCGTTCGAGAATATAGGCTCATTTATTATTATAAATTGTTAGAAGGGAATAGTACTGGGTATATTCTAACGGAATTGGGACTTCTTGATTGGCAATTAAAGAAAATTGTTCAAGAGGCATCCTTGTATCATATCGATGATGTTAAGGATATAATTATAAAGCTTTCTCTAATGGATTATAAAATAAAGTCTGGAAAGGAAGATAAAAGGGTTTCTTTGGAGGCTTTTATCGTTAGTGTTTGTGAATAAAAAAGTGGATATCTAATCCACTTTTTACATGTATTCTTTGTATTTTGTGCTATTTTTAAAGTTTAGTTTTGCGATTGTTTCTAATTTTTTTTCACCATACTTTTTAACTATTTCCGCGGTAATTTTATCTACTTCTTCTCCTGCTCCTTTAGGGAGTGGGGTGTGTAGTGAATCACTTAGTTCGTCCATTTTTTTAATAAAAATATACCGACTTATGCAGCTTGATACAGCTACAGATGCACATATGTCTTCAGCGTGAGTCATGAATGTTATGTCTTTAACAATTTTAGTGCTTTCTTTGATATGTTCATAGTATTTTTGGGGGTAGACAAACTGATCGACAACAATTTTATCATATGGTAGGTGTTTATTTTTTAATTCATATAACACTTTGTTGTGTAAAATAGCTTTGATTTTATTCATGTTATAGCCTTTTTGATTGTATTTGTTATAGTCTTCATTAGATAGAAGGAATGTAGAGTGAGGTATTTCTCTAATAAGGGTTGGAGCGATAGTTTTTATTTTTTCGTCTGTTAGCGCTTTGGAATCTCTTACTCCTAAATTTCTTATATAACTTGTTTTGTCTTTTGATACGTAACTTGCTGTGACAACTATTGGACCAAAGAAGTCTCCGGTTCCTACTTCATCTGATCCGATGGTTGAGTATTCATCCAGGTTGTGAGTTGGAAGAGCTTTTTTTTGCTTTTTTTCTTCTTGGGGGGTAATATCTATTTTTTGTCCTGATAGTTTATGTTCTATTTCTTGCCACATTTTGGCGTCGATATCAGCACTAATGCCTTGAAACATTACTTTTCCAGATTCGTAAAGAGTTATAATAGTGTCAGCGTCTTCGGCTTGAAATATTGCATATGGTGGTGTTTTAGGACGCTTTTTATCTTCATAGTAGTGGAGCATTTTGTTTTTTAATTTATCGCTTACTTTAAATACTATTGTCATTTTTCTTCACCTAGTGGTATTATATCAAATTCTTTTGCAATTTACTATCATATATTGTATAATAGTGGGGAAAATATGGAGGTTATATATGACGTCACTTATTGATACTGTAGCCATTTTCATTCTTATTATGGGAGCTATTGTTGGGTTTAAACGCGGAATAATACAAAGTGCTACTATGTTTGTTGGATCTATTATTGTTATTGTTATTTCTTTTTATCTTAAAAATCCCTTATCAGAACTTTTATATAAGATTTGTCCATTCTTTAATTTTGGTGGCGATTTTGAAGGACTAACGGTTTTAAATTTAGTTCTTTATGAAGCTATTGCTTATATTTTAGTGTATGTAATTTTGATGGCTGTACTGCATATTCTTATAAAGATTACAAATGTTTTTGAAACAATTTTAAAGTTTACAATTGTTTTAAGTATACCTTCTAAAATTTTAGGGGCAATATTTGGGATTTTAGAAAATTTTATTTTTGTTTATTTAGCCTTATTTTTATTGATGCAATTGCCTTTAACGACTCCATTTGTTCTTAATAGTCAATTTGCTAGTATTATTGTACGGGAGACACCTTTTTTATCTTCTGGGTGTGAGAAATATTATGAAGCTATAAAGGAAGTTGTTAGTATAAAAGATAAAGATATGCATGATAAAAATGAATATAATAAAGAAAGTTTGGATATTTTATTAAAGTATGATATAGTATCTGTTAATTCGGTTAAGGAATTGATTGATTCAAAAAAGTTAGAGATAACTGATGTTTTTGAAGTGATTAGTAAATATGAAAGGAATGATGAATGATGATTACTTTTTTAGAACAGGAAAATGATTTTAAAAAATTGATAGGAAAGGGTTTAATGTTGGTTGATTTTTATGCTGATTGGTGTGGACCATGCAAAGCTTTAGGACCTATTCTTGAGCAACTAGATGGTGTAAATATTTTGAAAGTTAATGTAGATTCATTTGATGAAATAGCTGCTTCTTATGGAATTATGTCAATTCCAACGCTTATTTTGTTTAAAGATGGAGAGATGATTGACAAGAAAGTTGGACTAATTAGTAAGAGTGATTTGGAAGAATGGGTTAACGAAAACAAGTAAAGCTTGTTTTTTTTATTTTATTTTGTTATTATTTCTTCATGGAAATCATATCATTAAAAGAGTACTTGTGGTTTAGTGATTTTGTGCCTTTAAGTTTGTTAGTTAAGGAAGAGGCTCTTCTTCCTTCTTTTGGAGATATTTGGATTTGTAGAATGCCTGTACTAGTCAAGTCTAGTAATAAATATTTATATGAGACTGTGTTTCGTCCTATTTTAATTGTTGATGACAGGCATGAGCATTTGATACGTAAAGATTCAAGAAATTATTATGGTTTAAAGATTACTTCACAGAGTGATTCTTATCAGCGGATAAGGCTATCTAATTATCTTTCTTTAGGTTTAAAAAAAGTGTCATATCTTAGGATTGAGATGCCTTTAAAAATTGAATATGATCAATTTGTTTATAAAATTGGCGAGATGGATATTAAGGATGTGACTAAGTATTTAAAAATGGTTAAAAAAAGTATTATATTTTGAGAAAAAGAGCTTGTAAATAAAGAAATAATTTGGTATCATAACGTTAGCCCTTTTAGGGAAATATTCATGGCTTTGGATTGATACTTTCTAGTGCAGGGTGCCACCTGTGGAAGGTCAAGAAGAAGAGGCCAGGTGTGTAAACGAAAGGATGTGTGGAAAATGGCAGTAGTTTCTAAAAGTTTATTGTTAGAAGCTGGGGTTCATTTTGGTCACCAAACTAAACGTTGGAATCCTAAAATGAAACCATATATTTTTGGAGTTAGAGATGATATTTATATCATTGATCTAGACAAGACTGTAGAAGGCATGGAAAATGCTTATGAAGCAATTAAAGAGATTGCTACAAATGGTGGTACTTTCCTTTTTGTTGGTACCAAAAAACAAGCTAGTGAAGTAGCTCGTGATGAAGCTTTAAGAAGTAATTCTTATTATGTTACGGAACGTTGGCTTGGTGGAACACTTACTAATTTTAGAACAATTAGAAAGCGTGTTAATCGTTTAGTTGAAATTGAAAATATGGAAAAGAACGGGGTTTTTGATGTTCTTCCTAAAAAAGAAGTTATTGGTCTTAAGAAAGAATATGAAAAATTAAACCGTGTATTATGTGGTATTCGCGATATGGAAAAGATTCCTCAAGCAATTATTATTGTTGATTCTAAGAAGGAAGAGAACGCTATTCGTGAAGCTAGAAAATTAAATATACCTGTATTTGGTCTTATTGATACGAACTGTGATCCTGATTCTTTAGATTATGTTATTCCTGGAAATGATGATGCTGTTCGTTCTATTAAAGTTGTTCTTGGTGCTTTAACAAATGCTATTTGTGAAGCTAGAGGACTTGAGTTAGTTGACTATATTACTGAAGAAGAACCTCAAAAAGATGTTAAAAAGGAAGAAAAAAAAGCAAATGCTGTTGAAGTAAAAGAGGAAAAGAAGGAAG
>CACXCK010000124.1 GCA_902766135.1 uncultured Erysipelotrichaceae bacterium | reverse complement strand
CGTCATCATTGTATCCTGTTGATACATTAGCATAATACATTCCGTTTTCAAGCGTTACCTGTATTACATCACAAAGCATGCTTCTATTATCTCTTGGGTCTCTAAACTCTCCTGCTTCATTATCTGGAGTTAATAGACCTAAAGAAATCATTTTTCTTATATCATAAATAAATATCCCGTGTTCCTCACTGTACTCCTCAGCCTTCGTTAAAACATTAGATATTTTACTATTATATATACTCTCATTTGTACTTTTTTGGACACCTTGATAAATTGGTACTCCTATTAATAAAATAATTCCTAATATCAAAACAACTGCTAGCATCTCAACTAGTGTAAAGCCTTTTCGCATTCTACTCACCTACTATTAAAAGTATAACAAAAAAGAAGTTACAAGTAAACTTCTTTTAATCAAACATAAAATCAATATTTAATGCTTCAGCTCCTCCACCAGCATCAACACAACTAATAGCATATATTACATTATCAAGTACTTCATAATTACATTTCATCCTAGAAGCCTCATTACGAATATTTAAAAATCTTATTTTTTTAAATAATTCATTAGCTGGTATTAAAACTTCCTCTTGAGAATCTTTACTATAATCTTTTTGAGGTAAATACTCTAGTAATGTATTATAAAGATTTATATTAATACTTTTTGTTTCCTCTTCCATTTCATCAGTTTCATATTTTAATACACTATTCTGAGAATCATACTCTCCAAAAACATTAAAAGAATCTATATTACTATAAGAAATATTAACTTCATAAGAGCGATTAGCAGCTTCTTTTAATTTATCATAACTAACAGAGCTAACGGACTTATTAGGTATAAAATAAATGAGTAAAGCGATTGCTCCAACAACCAATATTATTAGAAGTAAGTACAATAGCCAATTCTTTTTCATCCTAACCAACCTTTCTAAATTTTAAATATTTGAGCATAAACCTTATAACTTTCAAAATCATTATATGTTCTATCATTACGGCCATCATTTATATCATAATACTTATCAATACAACTATATAATCCAACTCTTAAACCATCTTGGAATATAGCAATCCTATTTTCTGTTTCATCGTCACATTCATTAGTATTTAAAACCGCATTGTTTGTCCTACTATTACAATAGCCCCAGCCAATAACTTCGTTAGCTTCACCATTAGAAGGTCCCATAATTATAGATCTATAACCATCTACTTCAAAGTTTTTTCCTTCATTCTCGCAGTTTCCATATCCATCATCATCACCACATTTTGAAGAACTTGTTCCATAATCACCAGGCTTCCTATCAGATGTAGCGCTAAGAACAAATATTCTACCCGAATAAATAACACCAGATACAAATTGATCATACTCGCCACTACAAGCGGGTTTATCACAAGTTTTCATAGCAGATTTACTCTCTTTATTTGGATAACATGTACAAGATGCATGTCTACCATTACCAGATACAATTGTCGTTCTACCACTCTGTCGCAAAACTGGATATCCATTCCTACTATTACTTATTGCACTAGCAGCTACACTTCCACAGTCATACATAGCATTCCTAAAGTTTTGAGAATTATTAACAGCATTCCTAAACTTAGCAGTATACGTATCTATTAATCTCTGGAACAAATCATCTCGACAGGCCACTATCTTTGACTGAGCATAATTATTTATATCAAATGTATTAGCTAAATCAATCCAATGTGCATAATAAGTTGTATTTTGACCAACCTTTGTATTTGCATTTATTTTAGTTCCACCACTAGCTGCCGTATACCAGCCATCAAAATAGAAACCAATTTTATAAGGTTCTACCGGAAAAGACTGAATAACGCCATTTTTAACAGCACTCGTTTGCGTTGTTGGATGATTAATCCGACATTGATATACTTGTCTATACGCCCCTTTGTGATTCTTATAAAAAACATCATAAGAAGCACAATAATTCTTTTTCACTATTCGATTTGCATAATATCGTTCTAACCTATTGCATGAACCATTAATATTACGATAATATGGTATTTTAAAATTTTCCTTATCAGAAACTGTACTTCCAGCATTCCTATAATAAACATCCGTACACTGATCTGTTTTTTGATCCCATACTCCTCCATTACCATTAAATGTAACCGTACAATTTGTACAAGCTGCAGGTTTCCATGATGCATATAAAGTTATATTAGAAGCTTGTTTATATAAATTACCAATAAATACACCTGCATTACTAATGAACTTCGTTCCAGCTCCATTAGTTCCAGTCGTATACCCATCAAATATATAACCATTTTTAGAAGGTTTTGAAATACTTGTTATTTGAGCACTTGTTGCTGAATTAGAATAATACTTATTAATATTATATTTATAATAGACTTTACTAGTTCCAGGACTTGTCGCACTTTGATTATTTAAAGTTACCGTTATTGTATTAGGATTCCACTTAGCATATAAAGTAACATTACCATTTCCACTATAAGATGACCCTGCCCCATAATTACTTCCAGTACCTGAGGCATTTGTGTTCCAGCCACCATAAGTATACCCTGTCCTTTTTGCACTTGTCGTAGCAAGATTAATATTTGTTCCATGCTCCTTTATCTGATTTGCAACGCTTCCACTCGCCCCATTTAGATTATATTTAATAGTATATAAAGATACATATGGCACGAATATACTACTTGCTCCAGATCTACCTATTGTTCCACTAAACTCTGCACTTCCCTTATATCTATAACCACTTTTGACTGTACAATTTTTTATACTATAAGTTGTCCCAGGCACATGTTTAACATAATAATCTGTAACTGCACTTTTAACCTTTACTCCATTTATATATACATCACAAGTACCCAAATTATTAATATTAGATTGATTAGTCCCATTTAATTTACCATTTAAATCTAAATATTGTAAATTATCTATTGTATATTTAAATTGTTTACTACTTATATTACCAGCCATATCCTTAACAGAAATATAAAATATGACTTCACTTCCATAATCAAACCCTCTAATTGTATAATCATTTTCTCGTTTATAAGCTTCCCAACTACAGTTCTCTAAATATCCTGTATGCGATAAACACATTTCATAACCAGTTGTATTTGCTTCTTCTAATGCTGTAATTATTTTAACATCCATTAATTTATAAGGTTCTGTCCTGCTTTCAACTTTAAACTCCTTAATACTACCAGAAGCTTGATCTACATTATTAACCTCTATTCGATTACTTTGAGCATCAGCATTTTTCGTAATATTACCAACATTATCCTTAACACACACATAATAGATGCCATTATCTAAATGATGTCCAACCTTTGTATGATCATCACCTGGTATTTCTTCTGGCACGTAAGACTCACATGGCTTATTTCTAAAACTTTCTTCATCTAAGATAATATGCCCTGCAACTCCACTACCTTCACCATCCGTAAGTTCCCATTCAACATAAGAAAGATTAGCACTTACATCACTTCCAGGCCCCTTTGTAACATAACTTCTTGGAGACTCATTATCCATTTTAATACTTCTTAAAACATCCTGAGCAATATGCTGTCCTGCATAATCAAATTCTATATGTAACTGTACAAATGAATTAAGTAGTGTTTCACTATAAATATCCAACATATTATTTTCTAAAGGTGTTCCAACTCCACCCCATGTAGCCACAACATTACTTACTTCTGGTGTACCTATAAAATCATAACCAGCATAAACATGATTTGCTTTTATCCAACCGTTATCATATTCTTCAGTTCCATCACTATTTTTATAATAAATTATTCTTACAACTGAATTCATACTTTTCATTTCTTCATCAGTATAACAATGAATAGTTCCATCATCATTATATCCAGTCGTTACACTAGCATAATACTGATTATCTTCCAAAGAAACCTGTACCATGTCGCATTTCATATCTCTGTTATCTCTTGGATCTTTAAAATCACCAGCTTCGCTATCAGGTGTTAAAAGACCTAAATTTAGCATCTTTCTAATGTCATAGACAAACACTCCATGTTCCTCGCTATATCCTTCTGCTTTAGCCTTAACATTAGCTATTTTACTTTCATAAATACTCTCTGCTGTACTTTTTTGAATTCCCTGATAAATTGGTACTCCAATAACCAATAACAATCCAAGTATTAAAACAACCGCTAACATTTCTACAAGCGTAAAACCCTTTTTCATATATATCATCCTACCATATATATTAGAGTATACCAAAAAAAAGAGATTGAATCAATCTCTTATAGCTTAAACTCATCTAAATTAAAAGCCACTTGTTCTTCCATCTTTTTTTCATCACTTAAAGACTCAACTTGTTCACTACTATTTTCTTGCAAGCAAACTTTCAAAATAATATCTTGTACTTCCTTTTTAGTTAACAATGAACCTGTACTAGATAAATCTAAAATAGGAATCTCACTATTTTTAACCTCAATAATACTTTCATCAGTTACAAATGATAAAATACTCCTAGAATCAGTACCAAGTACTTTAACAATCAAATAATTAGTACTCTTAACTCTCTTAAGTAAAGGATTTCCTCTTTTAGCACGTCCTGTCAAAACAAGTTCACTACATTTTATTCTCTTACCAGTTTTTTGATTAGTAAATAAAGTAATGTATTCAACTTCATCAAATGAAATCATAGACTTTAACAAATCATCTTTCAAATTCATTGCTTTAACTCCAGCTCCACGAACCCCTACAACAGGAACTTCAGAAGCAGGAAAATAACAATAATATCCACTTTCGCTGACCGTTAAAACATTCTTTTTTGTTAAATTAACACTTACTACTTCATCATCATCTTTTAATTTCATAGAAGTCATAGCCTTACTAACTCTCGTGGCTTCAAAATCTTTCATCTTACATCTTTTAATCATTCCATTCTTAGTTGCCATAATAACTTCTTCTAAAGGATTATAAAGATACGCATCAACTACCCTTTCCTCACTAGAAAGAGGTACCAAATTATTAACATGTTTGCCTAAATCTTTCCACTTAATATCAAATATTTTATGAACAGGTAAGAATAAATAATTACCTAAATTCGTAAATACCACGAAATGATCAAGTGTCGTTGCTGCTACTTCATGAGTAATATAATCCCCAGGTTTTAGAGCCGGTGCATCGCCTGAGCCTTGGAAAGACTTCATACTAACTCTTTTTATATACCCTTCATGAGTAAGTACTATCACAACATTTTCCTTCGGAATCATATCTTTAACATCAATCTTAATTTCGGTAACTTCATCTTTAATCTTCGTTCGTCTTTCATTACCATATTCCTTCTTAATTAATTTAAGTTCGGTTTTCATAACATGTTTTAAAGCATCTTCATTACTTAATATTTGTTCCCAAATCATAATACTCTTCTCTAACTCATCCATCTTAGCTTGTAATTCTAAAATATCTGTATTAGTTAAACGATATAATTGCAATTCAACAATAGCTTTGGCTTGTTCATAAGTAAATGAAAACTCTTTAACCAAATTATCAATAGAATCGCTTTTATTTTTACTACCTCTAATAACTCTTATAACATCATCTAAAATAGATATAGCTTTAACAAGTCCTTCTAAGATATGTAAATCACTTCTAGCTTTTTTTAAATCGAATTCAGTTCTTCTTCTTACAACACTTCTTTGATGAAGAATAAATGCATCTAATATATCTAATATTCCTACTTGTTTAGGTCTTCTATTTACAATAGCCACCATATTAAAATTATAATTAACTTGTAAATCAGTATTCTTATATAAATAATTAAGTATTAATTCAGCATTACTATCTTTCTTAAGTTCAATAATAAGACGGGCCATATTTTCATGGTCAGACTCATCAATTATATCAACTATACCATCAATTTTTTTATCAATCTTTATCTCTGTAATCTTTCTTACTAAGTTTTCTTTAACCACTTCATATGGTATTGAATGCACAATTATTTGTTTATGAGATTTATCTTCTACTATCTCACAATCAGCCTTTAATACTACTTTTCCTTTTCCAGTTCGATAAGCATTTATTAAATCTTCCTTGCCTTCTATAATTCCCCCGGTTGGAAAGTCAGGTCCCTTAACAATACTCATTATTGTTTCTAAAGTACAATTAGGAGAATCAATTCTTTTAACTGTTGCATCTATTACTTCACTTAAATTGTGTGTTGGTATATCAGTTGCATACCCTGCTGAAATACCAGTCGATCCGTTTACTAAAAGGTTAGGAAATCTAGCTGGTAAAACAGTAGGTTCTAACTCTGTATCATCAAAATTATATGCCATTTCTACTGTGTCTTTGTCAATAGACTCAAGCATAGCTTCAGCAATCTTAGAAAGTCTTGCCTCTGTATAACGCATCGCGGCAGGACCGTCACCATCAATTGACCCATTATTACCATGAATATCCACAAAAGTTTCTCGCATCTTCCACTTTTGACTCATTCTTATTAACGCATCATAAATAGAAGAATCTCCATGTGGATGGAAATTACCCATAATATACCCAACAGCCTTAGCACTCTTCTGATAAGGCTTATTG
>CACXCK010000123.1 GCA_902766135.1 uncultured Erysipelotrichaceae bacterium | reverse complement strand
TATACAAAATAAGAGGTTGCAGAAACCCATCTAAACACAATCCTGATAATCAATCAAATGAGTTTTGCTTTCGTTACGCTAGTACGGAAACTCCTCTTGCAAGTTACAATGTAAGTACTGATAATGCAGGTATTCTAGGTACTAACTACACAGCTCCTTCATACAATGATAAATATCCGTTTATTCCGGCTAAAATAACTAAAGCTTGGTTTAATAATCATAAAATGTTAAAAGCTCTATCAATGCGTATTAAAACATCATCTATTGGAGCTAGTACAAATATCTATGCCCGCCTACCATACATAAGTGAAATAGAAAACTTAACAAACGGCCATGCAAAATATGAAGCAGAAAATGACTGGGGCGAAGATTGGATAAGAGATATGTATCCATTTCACTTAGCAGATGGTCAAACAGATAAATCTATAAAAATTGTAACACTAAATGATTTAACACAAGAACATTATAATGTTGTAGATGCTCCATCCTATTATGGGGCCTACATAAGACCAGTCATCGAAGTCAAAAAAGCATAAAATAATACTAAGGAGAGGTTATGAAAAAGTATTTATTAATAATATTATTGTTTATTCCTATGATTGTCTTTGCTAAATCTGACTATGTTATTGATAAATATTACATAGATGCATCAATTAATAACAACGGCGACTTAGAAGTTCAAGAAATACTAATTCTAAATGGTACCTTTGATGAATTTACAAGGGAAATAAACTACCGTAATAGTTCATTAACATACAATGACCCAATCGATTTTCTAAGTGACGCCATCTATAATGGTCATAACCTCGATAATGTTTCAATAAAAGCTAAATATCTAGAGGAAACGATAGACCCATTTACTTTAATTAACAGTCCGGGATTTACCCCTTTAATTAGAGTTTATTATGAAGAAGATGCCAAAAATACAAACTACGTTGAATCAAGTCACCGGGATGGCAAAAAATATCGAATGTACTTTAAAGCTGAGAAACAAAGAGTAGCTTTTTTAATTAGTTATCAAATAAAAAGTGTTGTTGTTAAACACCAAGATACATTAGAGTTATATTGGCCATTTTTAAATAATTTAAATAACACTGTAAATGAGACTAAAATAAGAATTAGCTTGCCTTCATTAAACACCAATAATACTATTAATGCTTTTACGCATAGCAATTCATCAACATCAGTGTCCTTCTTTGATGAATCTAATAATAAGATAAACACAAATGGTAATACATTAATAAAGAGTATTCAAATAGAGAGTAATAATTTATCGTCACCATTAGTAGTAAGAATTCTCTTTACAAATACCTTAGAAACAATCCCAGCCTCAAAATGCAGTAACACTTTAGCTCTCAAAAAAATAATCGAAACCGAAAGCAATCACGAAATAGAAGAACAAGAACAAAAAGAAAAAAATGAAAACATCAATAACACAATCGAAATACTATCAATTATAACATTACTAATTATCCTTTTATGGTGGCAATTAGTATATATTATGTTTAAAAAGAAACATAAACATTCATTCAATGAATTATACTATACAAATCCAAATAATACCTATAGTATTGAAGTTTTACCATATTTACTATCAGGAAAAATAAATGAATCTTCTTTTATCTCATCCATAATGAATCTAATCATTAAGAAAAATATAATAGTTGAAGAATATAAAGAAAAAAATCAAATATTCTATAAACTAATACTAGATAATACTAAAGATACAACTGAAACAGAAAGTATCTTAATCGATTTATTATTTGATAAAGTAGGAAAAAACAAAACTTTAACTATGAAAGAATTAGCTAATTATAGTTCTGGCTCTAAAACCAAAGATTTATTTATCAAATACTACAATAACTGGCTTAACTGCGTTCAAAAAGATGCCTTAAGAGAAAACTTCTACGAAAGAAATGGCATTCCCATTATCTCAGCAATTTTTATTCTATTTGTAAGCATCATGATCTCTTTCGCAAGTATCTACTTTAATGCTTTTCAAGAGTATGCTATTCTACTAGTTCCTCTTGCCATTCTATTTATGTATGATTCCTTTAATATTAAAAGAAGATCTATAAAAGGTGAAGAAGAATATGCCAAATGGCAATCCTTCAAAAATTATCTTAATGATTTTAAAGAGCAAGATTCTAAAGATATCCCATCGCCTGATAATATAGATAGAATAATACCATTTAGCTTAATATTTAACTTAAACAATAATATTAAAGAAAAAATAAAGGATAATAAAGATTATAAAAGATCAAATGAATATCTAGATGTAGCTGAACACATATTTTCTAACGTATCTACTATTATAGAAGAATCTAAGAATAACGGAAATAAAAAAGATAACTAGGACTATACTTCTAATAAAATATCCAAGTAAGATTGCCAAAAGCAATCTTTTTTGTTATCATATATATAGTAGGTGACGATATGAAACTAGAAGCATTTAGTGAAACTAATAGCAAGAAAAAATTTATTGTTATATTTACAATTATTTGTATAGCCCTAGTAGT
>CACXCK010000122.1 GCA_902766135.1 uncultured Erysipelotrichaceae bacterium | reverse complement strand
TTCATTCATTTTTACCTCCATAATTATTGTATCAAAAAAAGTAGACAGTTTCTTTTTTACTGTCTACTTTTACTTTACCACTTTATTCAGCACTTTCTTCTTTTTCTTCAATTTGAATCACACCAACAGGGCAAGATTCAATAGCACTTTTTAAAGCATCGCTTTCTAAGTTTTCTTCACTAATTGGGTG
This sequence comes from uncultured Erysipelotrichaceae bacterium, assembly GCA_902766135.1. Taxonomy (GTDB): domain Bacteria; phylum Bacillota_I; class Bacilli_A; order RF39; family UBA660; genus Ventrenecus. Next base: position 5,502 of record CACXCK010000122.1, on the reverse strand, counting down.
AGATAATCCATCTTCATTAAAATCAAAATGCTCAGGATCAATACCTACACAAGCACCACAACCAATGCATCCATCATGAACTACAACTTGTTTCATAACATACCTCCTACAAACAATTATAATAATTTACAAAGCTAAAATCAATAAACTTGACACTAACTAAAAAAAATATATGAAAAATTGACAAAATGTGATATATTTATTACGAAAGGGTAATATATATGAAGACAAGAACTGATAAGTACGTGACAAAAACAATAGAAGTTGAAATGCCACGTAAAAGAACCAGTAAAAATGTAAAATTATATGAAGATATCCGCAACAGTGCTCTAAATGACTTCGAACTTGGCAGCAATGCCCGCGTAATAGGCGAACAACAAGCTCAGATGGACATTGATAAAATAAAGGAAATATTAGAAAAAAACTACCAAGAACAACCTAAAAGACGTAGTATTAATATTCCGGAAGTTGAAGAACCAGGAGTCAAAGCACTAGAAGATACAGTAGAATATGATATCAATAATATATTAGAAAAAGCTCGTGAATCTAAAGAGGTAGAAAGTTACGAAGAAGAAAGACTAAAAAAAGTAAGAGATACCCAGTTTGATATATTAAAAAACTTAGATTTAGATAACACCAATCCTAAAGAAGAAAAAAAAGATACTAAAGAGGAACTATTAGATTTAATAAATACTATTAGTTTGAATGAAAAACAAGTAAGTGAAATAAAAGAAGAAACTAAAGATTTAGATCCCCTAGATATCTTTGAGGACTTAAAGGGTGATGGTGATACCGTTGTAGCTGGATTCAAAGAAGAAATACGTTTAGCTGAAGAAGAAAATGATTCAGTTGCCAAACAATTAGAAGAAACTGAAGAAATAGACAAAGCGCGTGAAGAAACAGTAGATGAATCTTTCTATACAGATGACTTAGAATTCACCAAAAAAGACTTTGGCTCTTTAGATGATAAAGAATGGAGTGCTGCTGACATAATCATTAAAATATTAATTGTTTTAGTTGTTATAGGCATCGTTGCAGGAATCGTTTTATTCTTAAATGAATTCTTAAATTTAGGCTGGTTTTAACCAGCTTATTTTCATATACTTTAATATGAAAATAAAAAATATAATAATAATCATTTTATTGCTAACTTTAAGCTTTTTAACAATATTTTATACATGCTTTAGTAAAAAATTTGAAATAATAGCAGAAAATCATTTGAACAAGGAAATAAAACTAATCATTAGTGATTACAAGTCATATGTTAAAATAGATAACAAAGACCTACTTTCAATCGAAAAAAATAACAATAATGAAATAATATATATGAACTATAACATGGACAAGATTTACAAAGTAGTTGATGAAATAGTAAGTTATATAGAAAAAAAGGAAAGTATTTTAGAAAAGGGAATATGGCTAAATATTCCTATGGGTACTTTGAGTAACAATATTTTCTTAGCTAATTTTGGCCCTAAAATCCCAGTTGGTCTACACTTTATAGGCAAGATCATTCCTGAAGTTAAAACTAGTGTAAACAATTACGGCTTAAACAATGCTTTAATATCTATCATTTTAGAAATAAAAATATCTTATCGAATCATAAGCCCTGTAAAATATGTTGATGAAGAAATATCTTACGAAGTCTTATTAGATAGCTTTATTACACAAGGAAGTGTTCCCAATTGGTATAATAATATACCCAAAGAAAAAGTATTTTTAGAAAAATAGAACTACAAATTGTATTATTTTTATGATATAATAGAACATAGGTGAATAGGGATATGTTAGGTGAACCATTTATTAATGCTGAATTATCTAATGCAATTGAACTATATTTGAAATATAAAACTCAACCAGAGAATCCAATATTTCAAAGCTTTTTGGTGGTTGTAATTCGTACTCTTGTAGCTATATATGGCGAACTTGACATTTTAAACCCATACATCACCAAGAACGAAAAAATGCTAGGTGGCTGGAACACAAACCTAACAAAATTTGGCTTCCCACTAGAAAAATTAGATGATTTTAAAAAACAATTTACTGAGTTTGTAAAGAGTGAACAAAATAATGAAAAGCCAAATATCCCATTTATTAAAATTGAAAAGACACTAATCCTTATGTTTTTCTACCGTCATAAAGACACCCCAATGCCTCCTGAAGAACAACAAAAAATATTAAATTTACTATACTTACCTACTAACCAAAATCAAAAAATCCAATCTGACTTAGCAAACTATACTACCAATCCTCTTGAATTAACAAATTATTTTCAAAGTGTGAATTATGAGTTCTCTCACAATTTTACCATTCAAGAAGAACAAAGAACAATGCTAATCCCTGATGCTTATCAACTTCTAGGCTACACAATGGATAGAATTGAAAACTTGACAGATCAAGACCTAGCTGAAGTTAATAAGCAAGTATATAATTTTTTCCAGGTAGACATAGACGCCCCAGATAAGGAAGAATTATTAATAAAAGCCGTAAATTACTATAAAAGATACGGAAACAGAATAACTAGTGGAAATGGTTACATAGATTTCTTATTATTCCTAAGTATTATCGCTACAGCCATTTTTATTGTGATACTTGCTATATTTAGATAGGAATGAATTTATGAAAAAAATAACATTATTAAATACATCATATATAATTAAAGAAGATAACAAAGACGCCATAGACGAAGAAGAACTAACAAAAGACTTTACAGACTACTTTACAGATTATGACATGGTAGTTGGTGACTGGGCCTATGGTAAACTAAGACTAAAAGGATTCAACAAAAAAGGACATCCCAAATATAATGATATTAATGATGCCGATAAAATAGAAGAATATATTAAAAACTACTGTGCTTATGATTGCCGATATTTTATACTTGAAAAAGAATCTAGTCTTGCCAGAAATAAAAAATGATGCTATAATCATTTTAGAATCGAGGAGAGTTAACTATGAATGAAAAGATACTATTAAACAAACCAAACGGCGAACAAACTGAGGTGAATGTAATTGCCCATTTTAAGGTTACAAGTGAAGGACGTGTAAATGTCAAAAATACGCCAATACTTATTACAACAACCAAAAAAATGGATAATGGTAACGAAGTTTTAGAGTTTTACATCGAAAAGTCAGGCTTATACCAACCAATCAAAGATGAACAAGCATGGACTGAAACTAAAAGTGTTATTATTGAAATAATAACTGGTAAAAATGCTCAAGTCGGCGTTGAACCTCTAAAAATAAGTAAAATTGAAACCGTTGCTGTTAATGCTACTTTAGAAAGTGGTCGTCCTCTAGCTATTAAACCTGAACAAGTAATTACGTTACAAAATAATGCTAAAAACATGATGGCTATGCAAACTGAACAAAATGTTGTGACAGAAACACCTAACGTTGTTCAAGATGCCGTTCCAGTTGTAGAGACACCAAGCACTACTCCAGAAGTTACTCCTCAAGAGATCCAAGAGCCTCAAATAGCCACACCTGTAGCGGACTTATCTACACAAGCACCTGAACAACCAGTTCAAAATCCAATGCCAGCAATGCCTGTGAATACACAAGCACCGGTTGAAAATATACCTGCCTCTGCGCCTGTTTTCGATATGCCAGTGATGGATAATACAGTTCAAAATGAAACGGTATCTCCAGTTATGAATGAAGTAAATCCTGTTTTACCAGGAGCTGAAACCATTAGTCCTGAAATGAATCCACAAGTAATTGAAACACCTGTAGTAGCTCCAACTGAAGAAGTAGCACCTCCAGTAATGGATTTTGCTGAAAATCAAAATATTGCTCCTGCTTCACCTGAAGTTACCCCAGCAGTTGACACGCCAGTAATGGACTTTAGTGTTCCAGAATCTGCCCCAGTAGAAGAGAGTATTCCAGCAATGGACACACCTGTTATATCTCAAGAACCAAGTATGGATGTCTCTCCAATAACAGATAATCATGTCGAAATTGTAAGCAGCGAAAAAAAGACTGTATTTGATAGTCTTTCAAAAAGAATAATAGAATTAGAAGAACTTCGCACTAAAGAAATAGCTGAAGTAAACCAAAAATATACTGAATTAATAAATCAAACAATCATGGAATGTCAAAATGAAATTAAAAGTAAAGAAACGGAAGCAATAGAAAATTTAGCATCTGCTAAAGAAACCCTAAAAGAAGCAGAAGCAAGAAATACAATTGCTAATGTCGCTTTTGATAATGCCATGAATATTCAAAATAATACTCCTCAAGAAGCCCAAGTAAATTATTCTCCTGGAGTAGAACAACAAGCTCCTAAAGGGCAAGTATTATCATTAACTCCTCCAGAAGCTCCAACAAATTTTCAACAAGCAGCATAAGACCTTCGGGTCTTTTTTTATATTATCTCATCAATTAGTCCATATTCCAAAGCTTCATCACTATCTAAATAGTAGTCACGATCAGTATCTCGTTCAATTTTTTTAATCTCCTGTTTTGTATTATGGGCAAGAATCTTATTTAATTTATTCTTGATTTTAAGTATTCTTTCACAAGCAATTTTCATATCACTAGCTTGTCCTTCCATTCCTCCAAGAGGTTGGTGTATCATTACTTCAGCGTTAGTAAGTGCACATCTTTTTCCCGGTGTTCCAGAAGAAAGAATAATGGAGGCCATCGAAGCAGCCATACCAATACAAATTGTTTTGATATCACTCTTAATATAATTCATCGTGTCGTATATTGCAAGACCATCAGTAACTGATCCCCCAGGACTATGAATATACATATAAATATCTTCATGACTTAAAGAATCTAAATAGAGTAACTCACTAATAATTATATTAGATGTTACTTCATTTATTTCCCCATTTAAAAAGACAATTCTATCCTTAAGCAATCTTGAATACAAATCATAGGCAACTTCTTGATCATTATGACGTTCTAAAACAGTTGGTATTATATTCAATATCATCACCTATTAATAATCTATCAAAATATCAAATAAATATGTATGATTCTTTTGTCAAATTATGGTTTTTGTGTTATCCTTTCATTAAAGGATGTGATTAATTTGGAAAGAATACTAGTAATTGGTGCCGGACCAGCCGGATTAACATCTGCTATTCATGCTAAAACAGATGACAATGAAGTTGTCATTATGGAAAAAAATTTAAAATGTGGTAAAAAATTATTGTTAACTGGCAATGGCCATTGTAACTATTGGAATGAAGACGAATCCATCATCCATTTTCATAGTGATTCTACAAATATATTAAATGAAATAATAACAGTAGATAATATTAAAGAAGCTAAAAAGTTTATCAAAAAAATAGGCATTATCCCCTTAGTTAAGAATGGTTATTATTATCCCTTTTCTAATCAATCATTTACCATGCTTCATGCTCTTATAACTGAATGTAATTACAAGAATATCAAAATATACTTAGATAGTGAAGTAAAGATGATTAAACCATTAAATAAGGGCTTTGAAGTGCTATATAATGATGTAGTAGAATATTTTGATAAAGTAAT
>CACXCK010000121.1 GCA_902766135.1 uncultured Erysipelotrichaceae bacterium | reverse complement strand
TCCACAGCATATAAAGTCATAGATACAACAACAAAAACAAATTATATGATATCAGAGTATTTATACGGTGGCGTGACATCTATTGGTAATATAAATTTAGCAAGTAGTTATTCATATGACGGAACAAATTATACATTAACAAGTCCAGTAAGTATTAGTGCAATGGACTGGTATAATGGATACTCTAGTTACAATAATTATTATACTTGCGGTGACTGGAATCAGACAACATGCACTGATTTAAGAAAGATAACAAGTGCAAGTCAAACTGGCTTTGGAACAACAATAGAACTAAGTCATAACTATTATTATGGAAGTTCATTTACATATAATGAGACAAATCCTACAAGACCATATACATTAACAGATACAGTACAGTTCTGGGATATATCAGATACCACAAACAAAACAAGTTTAAATACCCATCATTATACATGTTTTTATAGTACAGATAACACCTGTCAAGAATTATATTTTGTATATTACCTAAATGGAATGACCACATATTATATAAAACTAAATGGAAATGAAACAGGACCAGAAGCCTTAAATAAAATGGTAAATAATAACGACATCAATGTAAAAGATAGTACAATTAAGAAATTCATTGATGGATGGTACAGGATGAACTTGAAAGGAACGGAATATGAAAGTTATATAGAAGATACAGTATTTTGTAATGATAGAACAATAGATGATATAGGAGGATGGAGTGAGACAGGAAGTTTAAGTAATTATTTATATTTTAACGGAGGACAAAGTAAATATTATTTAAAATGTACAAATAAAAGAGATGCATTTACAGTAAGTGATGGAACACATGGAAATACAAGCTTAACCTATCCAGTAGGACTATTAACCACAGCAGAACATAGTTTAATAGGAAATTATACAGCAAATAAAACAGGAGCTTATTACTGGGCATCTTCGCCATTTTCTAATACTGGCTCCAGTGTTAATGAGGAACGCATATCAACGGACGGCTCCTGGAGTGGATCTGCAACCGTGAGCAATAATGGCGGTGTCCGTCCATCAATTTCCTTGAAGCCTGGCACTACATTTGTTACAGGTGGAGATGGAACAGCCTCTAATCCATATGAAGTAGATATGAATGGTTAAGGACTATTGAAATATAGTTCTTTTTCTATGCGAAAAATGTCGTTTTTTCTTTCATATTTTCTTATTGTGTGATAGAATTATTATGTATATTATAGAAGGAGTGTATGAGAGTGAAGAAAGTTGGTAGCATCGCTTTAGATGTGATTGTTACTATTTGGTTTATTATTGCTGTGTTTGTGACTATTTGTTTACTTAGCTATAATGAATTTAAGGTAACTAAATTTGGGAATAATTCGTTAATAATTGTTGATAGTGATGAATTAGAACCGTTATATAAAGAAGGTGACTTGTTAGTCGTTAAGCGAATTAGTGATAATAAAATAGAAGTTGGAGATGAAGTGTTCTATTATAATACTTCTAAAGATAGCGAGACAATGATATTTACTGATGTTGTACAGGATAAAGAAGCTGTTACGAAGACAGAGACTACTTATACGCTTAATGGCTCTAGAGTTTCTGGTGAATATATAATGGGGTCAACGGCCAGTACAAAAGTTTATTCAGGATTAGGTACAGTAATGGGAATCTTGACATCTAAATGGGGATATATGTTTTTAGTAATATTTCCAACGCTTTTTGCTATTATATATGAGATTATGATGATTATTGATATAGCAAGAGATAAAAAAGATGAAGATGAAAGCTAATGAAAAAGTATCTTATCTTAGTTAGTGTATTATTTCTTTTGTTTAGTTTGTGGTTTATTAGTGATACTTATGCGTTGTTTGAAACTAATGCTTCAGCTACTTCTAATTTGGAAATTGGAAAGTGGAGTATTATTTTAAATGAAACTGATATATCGCTTGCCGAAACAATTACGCTTGATAATTTTACTTACAGTGCTAATACTCATACAGAAGATGGTTATTTTGCGCCAGGTAGAAATGGGGAGTTTGAAATTGATATTGATACTTCTTTATCAGACGTTTCGGTGGAGTATTCCTTAGAAATTGATGATAGTGAGTTAGAGGAACATCCAAATATCGAATTTCAAATTGTTGATTTAGATACTAATCAAACGATTAGTTCTAATACAGCATCGGGGGTTATATTATTAAGTGATCAAAACAGAGTAAAAAGAATAAAAATTGTTCTTGTGTGGAGCGATATTACAGAATTTGATGAAGAAGACACAAGTTTAATAGGGACTGATATGCAATTTAATATTAGTGCTAATTTTAGACAATATTTAGGAGAATAAAAAGGGAAGTGAAGGCATGCTTAAGAATATTACGAAGTGGGTTGTAAATATATTAAGTGGAATAATGTTAATTCTTATTGTATTGGTTGTATATTCGAAGTGTGTTACAACTTTTACTAAAGCAACTTATCCAAGTTATTTTGGATATTCAATTTTTGAAGTAGCTAGTGGTTCAATGGAACCAACATTATCTATTCATGATGTTGTAGTAGTGCGTGCTCTTGATAATGATAATATTCAAAGAGATGATATTATTACATATGTTCGTGATAATTCTATTATAACGCACCGTGTTGTGTTTGTTGATGGAGACACAATAACTGTTAAAGGTGATGCTAATAATACAATTGATCAACCAATAAATAGAAGTATGGTTATTGGTAAAGTTGTTAAGATTATGCCTGAGCTTGGAATATGGAAGAAAATCCTTACAGAGCCTAAAATATTAGTAGTTATTTTTGTTACTCTTATTTTGTTTGATATAGCTTTATCTTATAAGGGTAAGGAAGAGGAAAAGACTACTAAGAATAAAGATGATAATAACAAGAAGAAAAAAGAAGTTAAAAGTGAAGCCACAATTAAAGAAGTTAAGATTAAAGAGATTCCTAAAGAAAAACCTATTAGCAACGAGAAGTTATTAGAGTTTACTAGAAAGATTGATATTAGTGAAATAAATAAGTTATTAAGTGAGGAAGATTTTAAATTAACAAGTAAGGAAGTAAGTGCTTTAAAGAATAAAATTGAAAGTGTAGATTTACCAAAGCTTAAGAAGAAAGAAATCGAAATGCCAAAGTTAAAAGAGAAAGAAAAGAAGTTCTTGGAATATACAATGCGTTTGGATTTAGAAGAAATACAAAAAAGGATTAATGAAACAGTAAAGTAAGGCGGTGAATGGAATGGAAAAAATCAAAAAAATATTAACATATTTTAATACTGATGATTTGAAAAGATATGGAATTTTTTCTATTCTTATTGTTTTTCTTATTGTTTTATTTATTAGTTCTAATTTAACACAAGCAAGATATGAAAATACGACAAGTGTTCGAGTAACGCCGACACTTGCTTTCTTTGTTGTAGACGTTGAAAGTCAAACAGGACAAATAAAACTAGATAGTATGGTACCTAGAAATGAACCTTATTTATATTCTTTTAATGTTTCTAATTTTAATCAAACTAAGAAAGCTAATGTTGATTTAACATATTCAATTGAAATTATTACGACAACTAATATGCCTCTTAATTATCGTATTTTTGCTGGAAGTGATTTGTCTACAAATGAAATTGACAGCGATACTTTTGATACTGATGAAAATGGAGTTTATTATAGACATTTAGTTATTAATAATGTTAATACTTTAAATTATAATACTAGACAAACTGATGTTTATACTTTATGGGTTGAGTTTCCTGAAACTTATAAAGATTATCCTGATAGCTATGCTGGTATTATTGATTTAGTAGATATTAAGATTAATGCAGAACAGGTAGTGTGATATGAAAAAAGTACTTAATTTTATTAGAAAACCAATTGTTTTAGCTTTTGTAATACCACTAGTGATTCTTGGTTCTTATACTTTAGCTAAATATGTCATTGAGGAGTTTCATAGTTATTATACGAATAGTAAACATTTTTATTTTAGTAGTAATTTGTTAACTAAAAATAATGCTTTATATGAAATAAATAACTGGATGGGAGTAGGTAATTTTGATATTTCTTTTGATCTTTTAAGTCAAGCTAATGATTATGTATTCTCTGATTATGATATTCCTTTTACAGCTTCAGTTACGTGTCCTAGTGATGTAAGATGTGAGATAGATAAATCTTCTGGAACAATTTATAGTGCAACACATGCGGCGACGATTACGGTAAGTGTAACGCCTTTGCGACAATTTACTGAAAATCAAATGCTTGATGTTCATGTTGAGGCCCAAAGTGTTAGCCCATATGTGGAACATCTTGATGCAACTTTTCGGTATGTAGTTGGTAAACAAGGTGTAACTTATGAGATTGAAGATGAAGCAAATAGACCTTATATGCTTTTAAAAATAACGAATGCAATTAATTATTGTACAGTTATGGAAGCGTTTGATACATATCAGGTTGGGGATACGATTGAATCGAGTGATTATATTTCTTTGTCTAATACTAACAAGAAAAAATGTATTGGCCAAAATATAACGCTAGATTTTGATCCAAATCAAATTCTTTTAGATACGACTAGTGATTTAGTAGACCAATCAACTTATAGCACAACGCTTATTGGAGGGGTTAATTATATTAATCATATGGCTTTTCCAATTGGACCTTTAAGTACAATTTCGGTTAAGTATTATAAAGCAAATACTTCACTTAATTATACTTATCCAATAGTTAATAATCAAAGTATTGTAACGGTTACAATTACTGATCCAGTTGTTTCTGGACCATAGAAGGGGTATTTATGGAATATAATATTATACAAATATATACTAATTTTGTTGCGAAGAAGTTATTAGAATTCTTTAAAATGGTATTAGGTAAGGATTATCAAAAGAGGTTATGTGATCCATTTATTAATAAATATATTATGGTTCGTTATTATAATGAAACAGAATATAGTAAAGAGAAAGAATTTATTCAAAGGCTTAATAGAGAGTTATTAGATGTCTATAAAGAATTATTAAATGATGATAATGTTTCTTTACTTCGTAATATTGTGGCTTTATTTGGATATATAACTTATTTTGATGATATTTATGATATCGTTTTGGATATGGAAGTAATACATACTTTAATTCACGATGAAGCTTTAAAGATTAGTCATGATGACAATCTAGAAAAAGATATTCGTAAATGGTATGCAGAATTTAAGAGGGGAAAAGAAAAGATAGAAAGTGCTGTTAATTCTAAAGAATTTTATAAAGTAGACAAACGTGTATATCGTAAAACTTATGAAGTAAGTCTTGAGCATAATGTTAAAGTATCTAATTTGTATAGTGAATATGCAATTAATAAGTCGTATACGAGTGGAGTTGTGGCTGAGGATAAATTATTCATTATGGCTATTATGAGTTCATGGGATGTTTTAAATAGTGCTATCCACTTAGATTTTTCAAAGAAATATATTATTCCACTTACTTCTTCTATTATAGGAAAACGTTCTAAATTTAATCGGTTAGTCAGTGCAATTGATAATCCACTTGCGAAGAAGTTTATTAGTTTTAAAATTAATTATAGTGATTATCGAAAGTATGAGAGCCAAATAAAAGATTATATGAAGGATGGTATTTCGTTTAGTCTTTTAATTGATGCGGATGCTGTAGTTACAGACGAATTAATTTTATTTTCTTACGTTTTTGTATATGAAGATAGTGAAATATTTGATATAATAATGGAGAGTAAGAATAAGAGTGGGGTTAAAGTAATTGTTATATAGGAGGTAATCATGAATACTTTTTTGAGGTTTTTATATGAATTCTTATCACAATTTTTTCATGGTGTGATGTTTATTGTTGAAGGTATTGGTAAAGGCTTTGTATCAATGTTTAATATTCCCGAGTATATTAGAGTTATTGATTTTTATAAGAATGATTTTTCAATGCCTGAGTGGTTATTAGTGGGAATTGCTGTTTTAGTTACACTTGCCGTTTTAGCATTAATTGTTTTTGCAATATATTTTGTGATTAGAAAGTATATTAGAATTAGGAAAACACTTGTTGAACAAGAATCTTTATTAGAAGAAGTAGCAACACTTAATAATGAAGTTGCTAAACTTGTTAAAGAAAAGGAAACAATCTTAGCAATGAAAGTATCAAGACTTGGACTTAAACCAGAAGGTGAAGATGAAGAGGGTGAGGAAGCTAATACAACTGAGGATGGTGAGATAGTTAATCAAGATACAGATATTAGATTTCCTAAGTTATATGAAGTTGATGAAAAATATAAGAATTATAAAGTGCAAGATTATGGCAATTCGTTTGAGTTACCAGAGTTAGTTGAGTTATTTAGAAACTTTGCAGCTAGTAGACTTAAATTATTTTATACAACAGATATGATTAGATTATTTATTTCTTCTTTAGCGTCTACTAAGTTAGTTATTTTACAAGGTATTTCTGGTACAGGTAAAACTTCACTTGCGTATGCTTGGGGAAAATTTTTAAAGCATGACTCTTGTATAGCTTCTGTTCAACCGTCTTGGCGTGATAGAACTGAGTTATTTGGTTATTTCAATGAGTTTACAAAAAGATTTAATGAAACAGAAGTATTAAAAGAAATGTATGAAGCAGGATATACAGATGATGTTTATACGGTAATATTAGATGAGATGAACATAAGCCGTGTCGAATATTATTTTGCAGAAATGTTATCTATTCTAGAAATGCCTAATAAAGATGAGTGGATTGTTGAAGTTGTTCCAAGTGCTTGGAAGAATGACCCAGTAAGATTAAAAGAAGGAAAACTTAAAATTCCACCTAACGTATGGTATATTGGAACAATCAATAACGATGACTCAACATTTATGGTTACAGATAAGGTGTATGACCGTGCTATGCCAATCGATATTAATGATAAAGGTAAAGTATTTGATCCAATAGATACACCTCCACAAGATATTAATTATTCATATTTAGATAAGAAATTTACAGAAGCTATTCAAAATAATGCAATGCACGAAGAGAATTTAAAGAAAATTGAAGAGATGGATGACTATGTTATTCAACACTTCAGAATTGCGTTTGGTAACCGTATTGTGGCTCATATGAAAAAGTTTGTGCCAGTGTATGTAGCTTGTGGTGGCGATGAAGTAGATGGAATAGATTACTTTATTGCTCGTAAGATATTACGTAAATTTGAACAATTAAATATAGCGTATATTCGTGATGAAATTGATGGATTTGTAGATTTTCTAAATAAGAAATTTGGCGAGAATAAAATGCATGAATGTATTGAATATCTACTTCGACTTAAGAAGATGAGCTAGGTGACGATTGATGAGTGAATTAAAGGTCATAGATTTATATCAGAATACAAATCGTAGTAGAGCTGATAGATTTAGTACAAATACTAGGTCGACACTTAGCGTTCATACGGATGTTAATAAAGTTGAGACTGATTTTGAATGGTTAGAGATTATGGAAGATACGATTCGTTATTTGGATAATATCTTACGTAATCCTAATCGTTTCATTGTTAATGAAGAGGAAATAGTTAAAGTAGAACTTGCAAGAAGAATAACGGTGGAAAGTATTAGACATTTATCTAAACATACTAATTTTATTCAAAAAATAGAAGATAATGGCGATGTTAAACCATCTAAAATTCTTAATATTAATAAAGATGAAAGTTATGATACGTATGAAAACAGGCTTATTTATACTTTGATTGAAAATATGCGTAACTTTGTAGAGATTAAGAAGAAGAGTTTAATTACGGCTTCAACTGTAAAAGATTTAAAAAAGCTTAATTATAGTGCAAAGAGTAAGATTGGCAATGAACAAGTATTTTTAGAGATGAATATCTCATCTAGCTTAAATGAGAAGAGTGCTCCGCAGGGAGAAATGCCAATTGAAAAAAGAATTGAGAGACTTGATTTAAATATAACAATGCTTCAAAATACAGATGTATATAAAATACTTCGTAAGGGACATGCAGCACGTGTAATACCACCTATTAAGAAGACAAATGTTATACTTAAAAACCCAAATTTTCAATATGCAATGAAATTATGGGATTATTTACAAACCCATGTTGCTGATAATACGAAAGTATTTAAGAGTAATAAAACTTATGATGATGATGGATTATTAAAAGAATATTTCAATAATACATTTTTGCTTGATTATTTAGCTATGTCGACTCTTAGTGAGACTCAAAGTGCTAATGAAAAGAAACAAGCAATTGAAGATATTACAGATAAATTAATTCAAAGAATAGTTGAATTAAATTTAGATTTACCAGTAACAACCCTTAAAGATACAATTGCTGAAAAGGTAGCAATTACACGTTATAAGAGAGAGGCTGCTTTGTCAGAAATCAATAGTGTCTTTAATAGTCATATTAGTAAATATTTAGAGAGAATAGAAAACATAGAATTGTAGGAGTAAGTATGAAACAATTGTTAAAGACATTAAAAATTATTAGTTCTGTTATATTAATTCTAATACTTGTATTAGTTCTTTTTCAGAAGCTAACTGATAGTAAACTTACAATTGGTAATATTTATATATTTCAAGTGGCAACTTCTAGTATGGTTCCTGATTATGAAGTAGGAGATGTAATAATTGTTAAAAAGACTGCCCCTGAATCTTTAGAAGTAGGGGATGATGTTACTTATTTAGGAAGTGCACCTGGAGTAAAGGATTTAAGAATTACACACCGGATTGTAGAAAAAAAATTTTATGAACAAGATGGTAAGTATTATTTTAGAACGAAAGGTATTGCTAATGAAGTTGAGGACCCACAAATAAATGAAGATAATATTTACGGTAAAGTTGTATATCATACAATATTATTTAGCTTCTTGGGTAGACTTCTAACTAATATGATTGTTTATTATGTAGTTTTTATTGTTATTGGAGTAAGTGTTTCATACGATATTATTTCATCATTGCTCATAAAGGGAGATGATGATGATGAATGAAGATAAGAATAAGGTTGGTGGAGAAGAGGTAGTAGAAAAGAAGAAAAAGAAACACCGCTTTGCACTTATTAGATTATTGTTTTTAATATTTTTAGTAATGGGAAATACTTTGGCATGGTTTATTTATGTTACAAGAATTGACAATAGTGTAAGTGTCCATGTTAAGGCTTGGGATGTTGTATTCCAAGATGGTGAAGATGAAGTTAGTACCAATGTTAATATTGCGGTTGATGACTTGTATCCAGGAATGAATAATTTCCATTATCAAATCGCAGCATATAATAAATCTGAAGTGGATGCCTTCTTATCTTATACTTTGTTAAGTGCTAATATTTTAGGAACGGAGTATGTAACTGTTGAAGGAAGAGCAGATAGAGGAGAAACTGCTCAAGAAGATGATTATACAAGTGCTGAACTAGAAGATATGTTCTTACATGATTTTCCTTTTGCTTTACAAATAAGTGTTTCCAATTTAACGATTGGTGATACGAATGGCTTGGAATATTATAGTTTTGATGTTGTTTGGCCATATGAATCTGGCAATGATACAGAAGATACAAGATGGGGAATAGCTTCGGCTGATTTTAGAAAAAATAATCCAGGTGTTGCTAGTATTTCATTACAGGTTAAAGTTTCTATTATTCAAGATACATAAGATATAATTTATCAGATTATATCTTTTTTGTTTGTTAATATAAATCTCATTTAATGACGATTATATTATGAAAGATAACTATTACTAGAGTATAAAATGTCTTTCTAATTACCATATATTTATAATAAATAAATTGAATAAAAACAGAATCTATGATATTATTTTTTTATAGAATAGAGGTAATACTAATGAATAACAAAAAGTATAGCTTATCACTTTTGATAATTAGTATTTTAGTAATAACAATCGGACTTACTTATGCTTATTATATGGCTCAAGTACAGGGTACAGGAAATACGAATGCAGAGTCTAGTGCTCGTACGGCAACAATTGGTGAAGTAGAATTTAATGGGGAGAACACATTTGATACAACAAATATAGGTAGAGATATCTATCCAGGATTCATTGGAGTACAATCATTTACAGTAGGCCCTTATAAAGACGGCTCTGGTATCTATGAAATAGACTTAGAAGCCAATGTACCTGTGGCATTTAATAATGATATAAAACTAACTATATATAAAACGAGTGATGCTACAAATAACAACATCGATAGTGAAGAAGGGGCTTTAACAGTTACAAATAACAAATATGTAAAACAAGATACATTAGTAACAAATGGAACTTTAGAGAAAGTCTATGAAGGTACTTTAGTAAACACAAATGGTACAAGATTAGAGCAAGTAGAATTTACAATAGAGAGTAATGCATTTACAACACCATCTTTAACACCAGATGGATTCTATACATATTATGCGGTTTATGAATACTTAGATAATGGAAATCAAAATGAACAGCAAGGGCTAGATTTTAATGCTAAACTAACAGTTAGGTATGTAGAAGAATTAACAGACCTAGCAAAAGAAACATTGGCAAGCTTACAGGCTCTAGATAATACCCTTACTGTTACAACTAGTACAACTTTGAATCCGAATTTTGCACGAGTTGGCCCTCAGCCAAGTGCAGGAAGTACTTATGATGCGGACTATGAATGGGCTTCTTTAGTAAATGGAACAGATACATATGTTACATATGCTAGCGATTTTACTTATGATGAAGCAACTGGACAATATACGTTAGTTGATTATACAACATGTCAGTATTCTAGTTGTTATAATGATTTAGTAGGTAAATATATGATTTTAAACGAAGATTGGACTTATGGGGCAGATACAAATACGGCTATAATTCAATCATATTCTTCTAAGATTAATGAAATAGACAGAGTTAATACTGCAGATTCAGAAGGAAAACTAGGTGTAACTGTTTACAATGGTAGTGAATTAAATGAAGTAAAAAATAGTACATGGACTCCTCAAACAAATGGATTGTTTGAATTAGAAGACGACTATGGAACAAGTTATTATTTTAGAGGAGATGTAACAAATAATTATGTTAAATTTGGTACATGGCAAACAGATTATTATAACGGATATAATGCAAACACCGGAATTGGCTATGGGCAATTTACAACATTAGCAGAATGTGAATCAACTTCAGGAAGTGGAAATTGTACAAAATATGCAAGTGCAGGAGATGATATGTACTGGAGAATAGTACGTATTAATGGAGACGGAACAATCAGAATGATATATGATGGAACAACTGCTCATGGCAAAAATGATTTGGAAGATGGAACTACTTTATTTAGAAGTATAGGAAAGAGTGCCTATAATACAAGTTATAATGATAATGCCTATGTAGGATATATGTATGGAACTGCAGGAAGTGATAATTATAACGATACTCATACAAATACCAATAATAGTACTATAAAAACATATA
>CACXCK010000120.1 GCA_902766135.1 uncultured Erysipelotrichaceae bacterium | reverse complement strand
TGGGTAGTGTTTGTGAATGTATTGAAGAGACAATCGATAAACTAAATAATGAGGAATACGATGTTGGGCTAGTTAAAGTTCATTTATATCGACCATTTAGTATTAAACACTTACTAGAAGTAATTCCAAATACAGTAAAAGAAGTAGCGGTCTTAGACAGAACAAAAGAGCCAGGTTCATCTGGAGAACCATTATACCTAGATGTTGTTAATGCCTTAAAAGATAGAAATATTACGGTAATTGGAGGTAGATATGGATTATCTTCTAAAAATACTACTCCTGCAATGATAAAGGCTGTATATGACAATCTAATTGGAGATAACAAGAATAACTTTACAGTTGGTATCAATGACGATGTAACAAATCTAAGTTTAGATTATGATAGTAGTTTTCATCTTGATAATAAAACATATCAAATGTTAATCTATGGATATGGCTCTGATGGAATGGTATCAACATCTAAAGACATATTAAAAATAATTGGGGATAATACAAAGAAATATGTTCAAGGATACTTCCAATACGATTCTAAGAAGTCAGGAGGGGTAACTAGAAGTCATATTAGAATATCAGATAATGAAATAAAAAGTACTTACTATATTGATAATCCTGATTTTATTGTGGTATCAAAAGATACCTATATGTATAAATATGATATTTTAGATAACATTAAAGATAATTCAGTATTTTTACTTAATACTAGTCTATCAGAAGAAAACATAATTAAAACTCTTCCTAATAAAGTAAAATACTTATTAGCAACTAAAAACATTAAATTCTATACTATTGATGCCTATAAAATAGCAAATGAACTAGGTCTTAAAAATAAAATAAATACTTGTATGGAAACATGTATCTTTAAGATAATGAATATCTATGATATAAATAAAGTACTACATATAATGAAAGAAAATAATAAATTAAGATTTATTTCTAAAGGACAGAATATTATCGATATAAATAACAAAGTAATTGATGAATCTTTAAACTATTTACAAGAAATAAAAATAGATTCTTCTTGGAAAGAGTTAGAATATAAAGATAACGATAAAAAGAAATTAGATTTTAATGAAACTATTAATCTATTAAAAGGAGATTCTCTTCCTGTAAGTAGTTTCTTAGATAAAGAAAGTGGTATTTTTGAAGGAGCCACTACTAGAAAAGAAAAAAGAAATATTGCCGAAAATATACCTAATTGGATACCAGATAATTGTATAGAGTGTAATCAGTGTG
Source organism: uncultured Erysipelotrichaceae bacterium (assembly GCA_902766135.1). Taxonomy (GTDB): domain Bacteria; phylum Bacillota_I; class Bacilli_A; order RF39; family UBA660; genus Ventrenecus. Next base: position 1,249 of record CACXCK010000120.1, on the reverse strand, counting down.
TCGTATCTTGTCCTCATGGAGTAATTAGATCATTCTTACTTGATAAAAAAGATGATAGAGTAACTAGCATACCATCAATAATGCCAAAGGATAAAGAGTTTGTTATTAGTATTAATTATGAACAGTGTACTGGATGCGGAGTATGTAAGGAAGTATGTCCTGGTAAACTAGGTAATAAAGCCTTAGAAATGATAAAGAATGATCGTACAGATGAAGACTTTGACTATCTACTTAAACATAACGTTAATGATACTTATAAACCATCATTACTATCTGTTAAGAATATTGGATTTAGAATGCCTAAATTTGAGTATTCAGGAGCTTGTGCGGGATGTGGAGAAACACCATACCTAACAAATCTTACAAGAGTATTTGAAGATAATCTAATTATAGCTAATGCTACCGGTTGTTCATCTATCTATGGAGGAAGTGCCCCTAGTATGCCATATAGTATTCCGTGGGCTAGTTCCTTATTTGAAGATAACTCTGAGTTTGGTTATGGTATTTTAACTGGTATTAATATAAAAAGAGATAAAATAAAGAAATATATGGAAGAATATCCAAGAAATAAAACATTTAAAAAGTGGTTAGATAATATTGATAATTATAAAATATGCAAAGAGGTAAAAGAAAGTATTGACTATAAAAAACATCCATACTTACTAGAAATGAGAGATTATATTATACCTAAATCAGTTTGGATTGTGGGAGGAGATGGTTTTGCCTATGATATTGGATATGATGGACTTGATCATGTACTATCTAAGAACGAAAATGTAAACATTCTAGTACTTGATACCGAAGTATACTCTAATACGGGAGGACAATCATCTAAGTCATCAAATCTTGGCTCAATAGCATCATTCACTTCACATGGTAAAGATAATTATAAAAAAGATTTAGCACGAATGGCTATGTGTTATCCTCATGTTTATGTAGCTAGTACTAACATAGGGTATAATAAAGAACAATATCTAGATGTATTAAAAGAAGCATCAGAGCATAATGGACCATCACTAGTAATAGCTTATTCTCCTTGTATAGAGCATGGTATTAAAACAGGTATGGAGCACTCTCAAAGTAATGCATACTTAGCAAGTAAATGTGGATATTTCTTAACATTTAGATATAATCCTAATACTAAAAAATTAATCTTAGATAGTAAAGAACCTGACTTTGATAAATATGAAGATTATTTAATGACGGAAAATAGATTTGCTAACTTAAAAAGAGTAAATAAAGAAGAAGC
>CACXCK010000119.1 GCA_902766135.1 uncultured Erysipelotrichaceae bacterium | reverse complement strand
CCGTACTAGCGTAACGAAAGCAAAACTCATTTGATTGATTATCAGGATTGTGTTTAGATGGGTTTCTGCAACCTCTTATTTTGTATATTTCATTATCTAACATGTAAAAATCTGGTATTTCACTTGGAATATATTCTTCCCCAATACCACCTGTACCTGCTTTAGTGACACCTAGTGATTTTTTTAACTCATCTTCTCTTAGAACTCTAGCTAAAATAAGTTTAACTGTTTCAGCATCACTTGCACTATCTTCGATAACAAACCATGTTTCACCTGCAAATAGAGCTTTTTCACCTACCTTATATTCTCTGTCTACTTGAATAGTATCAAATAATAAGGAAGTATTAATACTATCAGCAATATTCTCTCTTATTGTATTTTTTAAAGCACCTACTAATATTCTGTTTTGGGTAGTAGTAGCTAGAATGCCTACCATTAACATAATGAATATTAAAAAGAAAGCATATAAAAGTGAAATAGCTATAAAACCCTTTTTATCTTTCATCTGCCTACCTACTCTTTCTTTTCTCTTAAGCCAAAAATAATTAGGAGATTCCCCATAATTGTTAAAGCTTCGTAGATTAGAATTGAAATACCTATAAATAAATGAATGGCTATGCTATCAAAGGGATGAATAACAATTAGAAAGCCTACTAGTATTTGCGTTAAGGAAATAACAAAAAAGTATAGCCATACAGGGGTTTTATATGGTTCTAAATTGATGGCTAAATTAGCTTTATTAGTAGATTCAAAAATGAAGTAACTACCTATTACAAATGATAGCATTTTGTTAATGATGTCAGTTTCAACAAAAAATATTATGCCAAACATTATTAATAGAAGTCCATTTTGAAAGTTTTTACTAAGTTGTCTACTCTCTTTTGTCATACGATAAAATAATACCAAATTCATAACTCCCATGAATACGGCAATATATGCTACAACATCGATGGCAGTAGACATGAATGTGGCACTATTCATAATTAAAACAATTGCTAATATCGCTAGTAAAAGAGCACTAATAAATGATTCTTTACATACTTTTTTAACATTTTCAAACATACTTTTTTCTTCCAATAACATATTAATTCTTCTTTCTATTAAAATAATAACATTTTATCAAAAAAAAAACAAGCGATGCTTGTTTATTACATACTCTTCATATCATGAATTTTATCATTAGCATAATCCATGGCATTGTTGAGCATTTTATCGACATTCTTTTTAGTTTTAGGATTGGTTAAGACATATGTAGCTAAAGTCATGCCTCCTGCCATACCCATTAAGCCACCAATAAACATTTTTTTCATTTTATCACCTCATTTATAGTATGAGATTATTTAGCAAAAGTATTCTTTATTTTTTCAGTTAGAGTTGTTTTACGATTAGCTGCGTAGTCATTGTTGATAGCTAAGTAGAATGATTCTTCTTCGCCTAGTAAAACAAGAGTCTTTTTGGCCCTTGATACGCCTGTATATATTAATTTATTATAAAGCATTTTATAATAGTTTTTACTGATTGGCATTATGACATGCGGAAATTCACTACCCTGACTTTTATGAATGGTCATTGCATAGGCGTGCTTAATAGATAGTAAATCTTCTTTTTGATATGTAACCCTATTACCATCAAAATTAATAATTATTTCCATATGCTTACGAGGTAGAACTTTTTCAGTAATGTTTTCGATGTAGCCAATATCGCCATTGTAAACATTGCAGTCTGGATTATTAACTAATTGAAGAACTTTATCCTGTTCTCTAAATATTACATCTAGATATTTAAATTCTTTTTTTGTGTTGTCTTTAGGATTAAATAGATCTTGAAGCATGATATTTAAGTTATCGATGCCATTTTCGCCTTTATACATTGGGGCAAGTATTTGAATATCGTCAACAGTTATATCTCTTTCTAAGTACTTCATTATAATCTGTTTTAAGTATTCTTTGATATCTTTAGATTGACATGGAATAAAATTATAGTCATCTGTTTTATTTAGAGAAATATCATCAATTTGTTTTTCTTTTATTTCTTTTGCTAAAATTGGAATATAGGAATTGCTAGATTGCCGATAAATAGTTTCTAATTCGGTAAATGAGAACATCTTTGAGGAAACTAAATCATCTAAAACTTCTCCTGCTTTTACACTAGGCAATTGGAATGTGTCGCCAACAAATATTACTTGAGATGATTCATCTATTCCATTTAATAATGAATACAAAAGGAATGTATCAAGCATACTTGTCTCGTCAATAATGATAAGTTTATGATGATTTTTATTGTATTCATTAATAGCAAATTCATTTGATTCTTTATTCCATTTTAAGTAACGGTGAATAGTCATGGCTGGGAGAGATGTACTAATTGATAGTTTTTTGGCTGCTCTTCCTGTTGGCGCTAAAAGAGCTATACTTGTGATAATATTAATCGGCGTCAAGTGGTAATAATTAATATATATTTTAGTAATAGCATTAACAATGGTTGTTTTACCAGTTCCAGGTCCACCTGAAATAATGGATATAGGGTTTTCTAGGGCTCTTTTAATCGCACTACGTTGACATTCATTATAAGTAACACCTAAATCTTTTTCTAGAGCGTGAATTTCATCTAAAATGTTCGTAATAGATTTCTTTTTATTTAATGAAATAGCTCTTAAATTTTCAGCAATACTTAATTCCATATCATAGTATTCTTTTAAGAAGATGTGATCATTCTCAATAACAATTTTATCTTCTTTTAATAAATCATCTAGGTATTCATCAATGTCAGTCTCATTGAGAATAATTTTAAACCATACTTTTATAGCATCTATTATTTCTTCTTCATTATAGTAAGTGTTACCTGTTGTATCGCTTAGTCTAGACATTCCTTCTAACATACACTCTTTTATTCTAACTGGAGAATCACTTTTATAATGCTCTTTATAGATGTTATCTAGTTTATCAAATGGGACTAAATCTTTAAATACATACATATTTTCTTCTAAGAAAACAAGGGTGTTACTAAGATATTTTTTAACTATTTTTGTACTTTCTTGAATGCTAAAACCATATTCTTTTAGTTTTAGAAGCATATCGTCTGTATTGGAATAACTAAGAATGCTTGTATAGATATTTTGGGCTCTTTTTGGAGTCATATTGGGAACTAAATAGAGATTATTGATATCTTCTTTAATTTTTGTTAGGGCATCATCCCCTAAGGTGTTAACGATACTTTCGGCTGTTTTTAAGCCACATCCTTTAATTAATGAACTAGATAGAAATTCTATTAAAGCATCTTTTCCTTCTGGTATGACATGTTCATATTCTTCTACTTTAAATTGATATCCATATCTATCATGGTTGATATATTCGCCTTTTAAAAGATAGGTGTCTGTTTCACTAATACTTGCGAAAGTGCCAGTAATAGTGACGGTTTTATGTTCAATATCTTTTAAATCGTTTGATGCTTCTTTAACTTTAAATAAGCCTACTAAGAAGCCTGAATCACTTTGAAATATTATTTGTCTTATGTTACCTTTTATGCTAGTCATATTTTCTCCTTATGGGATTATTGTAACATTTTTTTCGTGACTCTAAAAGTTTAAATCTTCTTTTTTGATTATATATATTTTTTGGTTATTATAAAAAGCATAGAAAATATCTGTTAAATGAATTCTTTTTTTAGTTAGTTCTTGTTTTAGCCAGGTGTTACTTTTATTTATAAAATTAAGTGTTTCTTTGTCTACTACACCATCTAATATTAAAGGCATTGGGTATGCACCTTTTTGTTTATCCTTTGTGTATTTAAAAATTGAGAGCCTACCATTGGTCTCTAGGAAGGCATATTCAACTTCGCTAATCCTTTTAATACCGTTTATTCTTAAGGATAGTAATAAGTCATCCATGCTGTAGCGTTGTTTAATCATTTCGTGATAGTTAATTTTACCACGGCAAATAATTAGAGATGGCTTGCCGTCCATAAAAAGACGAAAATGACGTGACTTAGTACTAATAAATGCTAATGTTACTTCTAATAAGCCTAAGACGATTAAAGGAAGGATTGTAAGCCATAGATTTTGGTCTAAGTTTTCAATTGAGATAGCCACTAGTTCGGCCATTAAAATTGAGACAATTAAATCTATTATACCTAGCTCTCCAACTTCTCTTTTCCCCATTATGCGATATAAGAAAATAATAAAAAAATAAAAGAAGATTGTTCTAAAAATGATGGAACCAATTGTATTCATTATATTCACCAATTATATTATGGGTACGTAGTGCATATATTTATACTGGTGATTAAATGAAATTTAAAAATTATTATGTAACTTGGATAGCTTTGTTTTTGAGTTATGTTTTTATTCTAAGCCTCATTTTAACTATTCTAAATTATTTTCATATTGTTTATTCTAATGGATGTAACATTATTTCTTTTCTAGCCATGGTAATAATTTTTTCTTTTATTGGTTTTAAATTTGGAAGTAAAGCATTAAAAAAAGGATATCTAGAAGGTATAAAGGTTGGTTCTTCTTTGATATTCCTATTTATTATAATTAATGTACTCTTTTTAAGAGCTGGTTTTCATTTTGAACAGTTAGTATATTATGTTGTCTTACTTCTTTCAAGTACTTTTGGGTCAATGGTTGGAATTAGTAAGAAGGGGTAAAAATATAATTACCATTTTCTATTTTGATTGTTGAAGCACGATTATAGTATTCTTTTGTATCAGGATCAACAATTGGATCTAAATAACCATTATTAATAAGTTCGCCTAAAGTCATGTTAGCACCACATTTGTCATCATGGACACAGTCTTTAGCGCGGTCAATTATTTTCTTATTAATTACTTTATAGATTTCTTCATGTTTTTCTTTATTTATTTTATAGTATGAGAATCCTAGGATAAGTATAAGGGATATAATCAGTGTCCAAAGAATTATTCGTGCATTAGTCATTCTTACCTCCATAGTAGTTTTTGATAAAATCTTCTCTAAATGATAAGATATTATCATTCTTGATGGCTTCTCTTATACCTTCCATAAGTCTTACTAAATAACGGATATTATGAATAGATAATAGTCTTGCCCCAAAGGTTTCTTCGGTTCTAATTAAGTGGCTAATGTAGGCTTTAGTATAGTTTTGGCAAGCATAGCAATCACAGGATTCTTCTATAGGCGTAAAATCTGTTTTGTATTTATTATTCTTAATATTTATTTTACCATATTTTGTATAAGCATGGCCATGACGAGCAAGACGTGTTGGTGATACGCAGTCAAAAATGTCAACACCTCTTATAACATTTTCCACTAAGTCAATGGGATCACCTACGCCCATTAGGTATCTTAGTTTATCCTCTGGTAAGTATGGTGTAGAATATTCAACCATTTTGTATTGAGTTTCTTTATCCTCACCTACACTTGTGCCACCAATTGAGTAACCGTCAAAATCCATTTTTACTAGTTCTTCGGCACAGTGACGACGCAGGTCTTCATATGGTCCACCTTGGACTATACCAAATAATATTTGATTATTGTGATGGAAGACGTCTTTGCCACGTTTAGCCCAGCGTAGGGTTCTTTCAACACTTCTAGCACAGTATTCATATGGAGCTGGAAGGCCTACGCATTCATCAAAACTCATTAAGATATCACTTCCTAAGTCTTCCTGAATTTGAATAGATTTTTCTGGCGTTAAAAGAAGAGCATCACCGTTATATTGATTTTTAAAATGAACACCACTTTCTGTAATGTCTTTAGGACGAGCAAGAGAAAAAACTTGAAATCCACCTGAATCAGTAAGAATTGGTCCATCATAATTCATAAACTTATGAAGGCCGCCGGCAGATTTAATAATTTCTTCTCCTGGTCTTAGCCATAAATGATAGGTATTGGCTAAGACTATACCGGATTTTGTTTCTTTTATTTCTTCGGGGCTCAATGTTTTTACTGTTGCTTGGGTACCCACGGGCATGAACATTGGTGTTTCATAAGATTTACCGTTATACATTATTTTTCCAAGTCTTGCTTTGGTATTTGCTTCTGTTTTTAATAGTTTAAACTCAACTGTCATATTTGCACCTCGCTACAAAGATTTTATCACATAATAATAGTCAAAAGCAATTTATACTTGACAAAAAGCGATTATTGTCTTAGAATATACACCTGTAATTTGTAAAGGGGGAATTATAGATGTTTGCAGTTACACCAGATATGAGACAAACAACTGAAGAAAAGTATGCTTTTATTAAAGCAGTACAAAGAGGAGATTACAAAACAGTTGAACTAATTAAACAAAAATTAGCTCTACAAGCTGAAAAAGAAAGAAGACAAAGAGAAGAAGATAAGAAAAACGGCAAAGTTGTTGTTTTATAATTGTTTTCTTAATTAAAACCACGGATGTTATCCGTGGTTTTTGTTTTATTATTTATTCTTTCTTATAAACATGGAATCGCCGAAGGAAAAGAAACGATATTTTTCTTTCACGGCTTCATGATATGCATTTAGAATACTCTCTTTACCAGCTAGTGCACTAACTAGCATGACTAATGTGCTTTTTGGTAAATGAAAATTTGTTATTAGAGAATCGATGGCTTTAAATTCATAACCTGGATAGATAAAAATATCTGTGTAACCATGGCATTCTTTAAAGGTATTGTATTTTTGCATTACTGTTTCTAAAACTCTTGTTGAGGTTGTGCCAACGGCTATTATATGTCTATGTTCTTTTTTGGCATCATTTAAAACTTTGGCAGTCGACTCGCTCATTTCATAATATTCTGTATGCATGTGATGTTTTGTAATATCATCTGTTTCAACTGGTCTAAATGTTCCTAGACCAACATGTAAAGTTACGTTTACAATTTTTATACCTTTCTTCTCTATTTCATTTAATAGTTCTTTAGTAAAGTGTAGTCCCGCAGTTGGAGCGGCAGCAGAACCGTTTACTTTAGCATATACTGTGTTGTAGCGATCCTTCTGTTCTAAGCGTTCGTGAATGTATGGAGGTAATGGCATAGATCCTAGACGGTCTAAAATTTCTAAAAGTATGCCTTTATAATGAAGCTTAACTTTTACTATTCCCTCGCCTTTTAGAGCTATTACTTCGCTTGATAATTCATCCCCAAAATTGACAATCGTGCCTACATGTAATCTTTTATATGGTCTAGATAAACATTCCCATTCATCATTGCCTAAATCTTTTAATAAAAGTAATTCAATAATAGCATTAGTCTCTTCTTTAGAGCCTATTAAACGAGCAGGGATTACTTTAGTATCATTTATTACTAGGACATCATTTTCATCTAAATAATTAATAATGTTTTTAAATTGTTCGTGGGTTATATTACCAGTATCTCGGTCTAGGACTAATAGTCTAGAATCACTCCTTTTTTTTAGTGGTGTTTGAGCAATTAGTTCTTCTGGCAATTCATAATTATAATCTTCTGTTTTCATACTTTTTTCTTTCTATTTTTAGTGTTCGACAAACATTCTCATAAGCAAGTGAGAAATCATCCATGCATAAGTCTGTTACGTGTATTCTTGTTTTCTTTAAGTCATCAGAAATACTTTGATATTTTGCTTGCTGATCAAGACTATTTTTGACACTGAAAGCTTGATACATATGATGTTCTCTTTCTAGTCTTTTTTGATATGTATCTGTTTCGTTTAAATATAAATTAAAATAATATATTTCATAATTAAGCTTAAGAAGTCTTTCAAGATAGATTTGGTATTCTTCTTCGAATGGATATTCTTTATAACCTAAAGACGCATATACATATTCAGTGAAGAAGGTTCTATCAAAGATTAGATCCATCGGAATGCTTTCCATCTCAGCCATGTACTTTAAAAGAGCATTGTACATTTTAATGCTTAATATCTTACCTTCATTTGTTTTTGATTTTTGACCTGACAAGCGATAGAGATTGGAACTTGGAATATTCTCTCTTAAGAAATTTGAAAGTGTGGTTTTACCACATCCTTGAGGTCCTTCAATAATAATTATTCTTTGCATATATTCTCCTTAAAATAATGTGTTATAGTGATTGATTTTTAAATGTTCATATGATTTTTCACATGCTACTCGACCACGTTGGGTCCTTTTTATAAATCCTTCTTGTAAAAGGAAAGGCTCAACGACATCTTCAAGCGTAGAAGGTTCTTCACCAATACTTGTAGCAATGGTTTCAACGCCTACTGGTCCACCATTAAACTTGGTGATTAAACTATTTAAATACTCGATATCAATGTTGTCAAGACCATATTCATCAACATGTAGTCTTTTTAGGGAATCGCTAGCAAGATCATAGTTAATACTTTCATAACCATAAACAAGGGCAAAATCTCTTACTCTTTTGAATAAGCGGTTAGCAATTCTTGGGGTCTTACGACATCTTTGGGCTATTAGTCTTGCTGCATCAGAAGAAATTGGCATTTCAAGGACACGGCTTGTCCTCATAACAATTTTTTCTAATTCATCCTCAGAATAATATGAAAGTTTAGAAACAATCCCGAAGCGATCACGTAATGGGCTTGTAATATCCCCTGCTCTAGTTGTTGCTCCGACTAAAGTAAATGGTGGTAAATCAATTTTTATATTTCTACTTTTACCATCGCTATTTAGAACTAAGTCAAGCTCAAAATCTTCCATTGCGGGATAAAGAATCTCTTCTATGTACCTTGGCATACGATGGATTTCATCAATAAATAGGACATCGCCTGGTTCAAGGGTTGAGAGAATGGCGGCTAAGTCACCACTTTTCTCAATGGAAGGGCCACTAGCGGTTTTAATATTTACGCCTAGTTCATTGGCGATAATGTGAGCAAGAGTTGTTTTACCAAGACCAGGAGGGCCATATAATAATACGTGGTCTAATGATTCTTTTCTAATTTTGGCAGCCTCAATAAAAACCTTTAGATTAGATGTTATTTCTTCTTGACCTACATATTCTTTTAAACTTTGAGGTCTAATACTAGCTTCAAAGTTGTCACTTTCTAATTCTTCAGCATCTAGTAATCTTTCATTATCCATTTTCTTTCTTCCTTTCTAAAGTTTTTTCTAAGCCATATGTGTAGCTATTTAAACTTGTGTATAAACGAAATAATGGTGTGTTTAGGTTATTATACTTCGAATAATCTCCTTTAAATTCAACCTCATAAAATGGTTTGTTATGGGGACCATTTATTATTATGTAAATACCATTTTGATTTTCCGTTAAAGTTAGCCAATCGCTATTATCAGGGCTTTCACTAATAAAATGAACGCAGTTTTCTCTTATGACATTCATTCTTATGCCAAGTTCTTTTTCTTTTTGATTGGCAAGACTAACTCGTTTCCATTCTTTTTCACTATCTTCATATGGTAGGTATATTAATCCTTCTTTTAGATCTTGGTAATACTTATGAAAAAGGTAGTATACTTCATCACTTCTAGAAATATAAAAGATAGAAGCCTTAGAAGCATTAGCTTTAATTTTCCATACTAATCTAAAGAATGGTTTTATAGTCATCTCTAGTTCTTGACCTCTTTGATCAGTTAAGATAAGTGGTGATGTTAGTCGATCTTTTTTTAGTAACATAATGCCTCCCTATTTAAGTAATAATTTTAGTGCCTCTTTTACTTGTGATTCAATTTCTAATGTTCCATCAATATTCGGTAGAATTTTTTTGATGTCTTGGGTTTTGTAACCAAGACTTTCTAAAACACTTACTAATTCATCAAAGCCACCTATTGATGGGGTATCGCCTAGAGAAGTTAATTTGCCTTTTAAATCAAGGATTATTTGTCTAGCAACCTTCTCACCAACTTTAGGAAATTTCTTTAGATATAATATGTTTTCTCTATCAATTGCATCTATTATGCCATTTACTGAACCTGTTGCTAGCATAGGCATTATTAGTTTAGGTCCTACTCCTTTTACACCAAGTAGTCTTAAAAACAATTCTTTTTCTTCTTCTGTTTTAAAACCATATAAACAATTTTCATCTTCACGAATATGGTTATATAAATAGACTTTGCTTTCTTTATTTAATTCAAATTGAAAAGGATTGGAAACAAAAATACTATAACCTATGTTATTTACCTCCAAGACAATATAATTAGCAGCTTGAAGCGTAACAATTCCTTTCATATAATGATACATTTTATCACATCCTCATGAATAGTTTATCACACGAATAAATAAAAGGAAATAATAAATAATCTAATAATAATTAAAAAAGATAACGCAAAGTTATCTCTTAATTAATCTACAGGAACATAGGCGTATGAGGTAAAACACGGATCATTTTCTTCACATTTTTCGCCATCTTCTGTTTCGGCAAATTCAACTATAAAAAAGTATGATGAAGTATTATCAACATCTAGGGACTTCATATAATTTAAAAGGGAATTATTAGCACATATAATACTTGCTTTGGCAGAAGGGCTCACTCCACTTTCGGGATCACAGTTACTTAGAATACTATCTAAATTATGGGTTGTAATAAGAATCTGTTTTACATGAAGATTAGCTAGCATTGCATCACACATGCTTCGGTCATTAGAGGTCATGGCATCACCAACGCAATTGACGTTAAAGAACAGATTAGAATTGATGTCTCTTGCTTTTATTTCTTCTAAGTTAAAAGCCTGAAAAAATCTTTTTAAGTAATATACTTGATATATTTTAGATGCATCATCATACTTTATCTTTTTATTTTCTTGGCTATAACTTGAGGTAAATAATGAATAAATTACCATTAAAGATGCTAAAAGAATAGCTGTTACGATGATTGTTTCAACAAAAATAAAACCTTTTTTCTTATTCATAGTCTTTCCTTTCTATTTCGTTATAAAATTAATTATAACTGGAGATAGTATTACTAGTAGAATAATTGGAATGAAAAATATTACTGATATAATGCTTATTTTAGTTGGCAATTTACCAATTTCACTTTTGATTTCTAGTAATTCTTTATCGCGAAGAAAATCTAGTTGATTATTAAGCGATACTTCAATGTTATTACCGAATGTTGAAGCTTCAACAAGATTAAAAATAATATTGTTTATGTGATCGCTTGGAATTCTTTCTTTTAAGTGACTTAGAGCTTCAGCAAAGCTTCGGCCTCGTTTTAATTCGTCTAATGATGAAGAAAATTCCATTGATAGTTCAGAATTAATATTTTTGGTAGTCATTGTTAAAGCAGAAGTTAAGTTTCTGCCACTTTCAAGAGCAAGGGAAAGGACTTCAAAGAAGAAGATAGCTTCTTTTTCGAGTTTCCTAGTTCTTTTTTTGATCGGCATATCTAGAAGTATTGTTTCACTCATAATATAGAATATAGTGGCTACGATTGGCCCATATAAGTAGCCGTTATGAACCCAAATAGTACATATAATAAAGACTAAGATGGTCATAATAGAACGGAAGTTTAAAAACGTTATGACGTTATATTTATATTTTGGGCCTAGAAGTTTGATTTTTTTGTCTATTCTTTCGATTGTTCTATGAGGATATATTCTATAGACAACACTTTGCTTTTTCATTATAGCTTCACCTCCAGTAACTTTTTAATAATTATTACATATAAGGAATATAAGCTAATAATTAATAATAGTAATATGCGGCCTACCGAAGTCGTAAATAACGGACTAAAATAGTTGGGATTTAATATGTAGATACTTGTAATAAAGATAAAAGGCATAATACATAATAGTCTAAAAACAAATACGCTTTGCGATGTTAAGCTTTGCATTTCTTCTCTTAATCTTTTTTTGTTAAAGAAGTTTTTTTCAATAGTATCAAACACTTTAACGATATTGCCACCAGTTTTATTTAAAAGAGTTAAGGAGCTAGTTATGTAGTTTGCATCCTCTATTTTAACGCGGTGGTAGAAACGATCAAATACTACTTCTAAGCTTAAGCCATAAGTCATATCCATATATATTTTTTTAAACTCATCACTTATTGGACCTTCTAATTCATTAGCAACAATTTCAATTGCTTGCATAATATTACGGCCTGATTTAAAGTTATTATTCATCATCATAATAGCTTGTAAGAGGTCTTCTTCTATTCTTTTACGTTTAGCTTTATAATCTACATATAAAAACATGTCGAGAATAAAGAAGCCAAAAACAAACATGATTAGAACAATAGGAAATTGAACTTTGGATAATTCAAAAATACTAGATATCAAATATAAGATTACCATTAGGAGGCCAAAAAGGAATTTAATTGTTATAAAGTCCATTGTTGAGTATTTTTCTTGATCTTCTATTTTTATATACTTTTCATATTTTTTACTATATTTTTTTAGAACTTCACTTTTAGATAGGAGGTTACTAAATTTGTGAATATAGTGAACTAAAGATTTACCTAATATGTCAAGATATGCTTCGTCATAATCTTTTCTACTTGATAAAGCAAATTGGTTAAATTTTTTTTCAAGGTTCACAGTTCTTTTTTGTTTTACGATAAAAAGAACTATGTAGAAGCCAATTATAATTGAAATAATTGTTAAGATGTTTTTTAAGACAAAGATATTTGGCATATAAGTTTCCTCCTTTCTTTATTTGAACATATTATCTATTTCGCTAATACCACGGGCATGAATTTTTTGGAAGACTTTTGGCTTTTGTTTATTCATTTTGTATTCGCCATCTACTTCACCCTTCTCAGTTAAGCCTTTTTGACGAAAGGTAAATATTTCTTTAAGGATTATTTCGCCGTTATCTAGGTTTTCTAGTTCGGCGATTGAGGTTATTTTCCTTTTTCCATCACTCATACGTTCAATATTGACAACTAAGTCAATTGCACTTGTTATATACTCTCTTATTGCACTTATAGGTATTTCTATACCACTCATTAGAACCATTGTTTCTAACCTGTTTAAAGCATCTTTAGGGCTATTTGCGTGAAGAGTTGTAAGAGAACCGTCATGTCCTGTATTCATTGCTTGCAACATATCAAATGCTTCTTTACCACGAACTTCCCCCACAATTATTCTATCAGGGCGCATACGAAGGGCATTAATTACTAAGTCGCGAATACTTACTTCCCCTTCATCATCATAATTTGTTACTCTTGTTTCAAGAGTAATTACGTGTTCTTTTTTTAGTTGTAATTCAGCTGCATCTTCAATGGTTATAATACGTTCTTCAGATGGTATGAACCCACTCAAAATATTTAAAAGAGTTGTTTTACCGGAACCTGTTCCACCACAGACAATGATGTTACACTTTCCTCTTACAGCAGCGTCTAAAAACGTTGCCATATCAGAGGTCATTGAACCAGTCCTTATAAAATCGTCGATACTAGTCATTTCCCTTTTAAATTTACGGATTGTAATAACAGGGCCTTTAGTAGACAATGGAGGAATGATGGCATTTATTCTAGATCCATCTTTTAGTCTTGAGTCGACCATTGGGTTTGAAGCATCGATTGTTCTTCCCATAGGGCCAATCATTCTTTCAATAGTTCTAATTATATGCTCATCATTAATAAAAGAAACACTTTCATCTTTAATTAGTTCTCCATCAATTTCTATGTATATTTCTTTAGGACTATTAACCATTATTTCCGAAATATTTTTATCTTCTAGTAATTCAGTTAAAGGACCGTAGCCACTTATTTCATTATCAATTAATGTATAGAGATGATTTCTTTGTAGATTAGTTAAATCATAGCCTTCGATTGTTTTATCTATTTCTTCATTAATAAACTCTTGAAGTCTTGATTCTTCAGGAATTTCTTTGTCAATTAAATTTTCAATTATTTTGGTTCTTAATTCATCTAATAAGTCTTTATCTTCAAATATTTCATAATCCGAGATAGATTTGTAAGTTCTTTCTTTACGTTCTAAGTTGAATGCTTCCATTAGACTTGTTTTATTCATTATTGTCACCTGATTTCAATAAATCCACGCCTATTTTCATAAATGTTGTATAGTCTTTGTTAAAGACCGTTGGAGCCTTTGGTTGAAGAGTAACTATTTCTCCGTTCATTACGTATGAGTCAATGTTTTTAACATAAAAACTTTTAGATATGTCATAATCAATATTGGCTTTTAAAATACTCTTAATATCAAAAAGGGTAAAATAATTTTTTAAAGGATCGCGGGCATTATATAGAAGAATTTTATAATTAGTTTTTTCTAAATCTTTAAATATAGCTAGAAGATTTTTCATATTTTTAACATCCATTGGATCGTTATTCATAACAAAGAGAATTTCTTCTACAGCATCAAGCAATACAAGATTTGTTTCATCTAAATTATGATGGGTATCGATTAGGATAACATCATAGTCGTATTGAGCTTTTTCAATTGCCATTTCAAGGTATTTGGAGTCTATTTTGCTTGCTTGTCTTGGGTCTTTAGGGCTAGGTAAAATATCTATAAACTCATTGTAGTGAGTAACATATTCATTAAAAGCATGAAAACGATTATTGTTATAGTCATCAACAAAGTTATAGATTGTTTTTTCAAAAGGTCTATTGACTGCTAGAGCAATATTTCCACCGGTTAAATCTAAATCCATGATTAATACTTTTCTTTCCATGGTCGTGTAAATACCGGCTAGATTGATGGTGAATATTGTTTTACCGACACCGCCTTTTAAAGAAAAGATGCCAATTGTTTTACCGTTTTTCTTTCCCATCACACTTCACCCTTTTCTACTATGTTTATTTCATATTCTTTTATATTAATAATAGTCCCGAAGATGCTATCAACTTTGTTATTAATTCTTACTTCTATTTCATTATTCTTTGTTATTATTTCATAGTTATCTTTCGTTAAGCCATTCTTTTCCAAATAATTTTGGCCAGCTTCTAATGATTTACTCTTGATAACTTTGAGACTTTCTTTTGCGATTGATTCATATTTAATATTTGCATTTGTTATTAGTCCTATGTCGACGATGAGAGCTAGAATCATCACAAATAAAGGTATTAAAAAGATAAATAATACTAGTGTTTGACCTTTATGATTCATAAACTATACTCCTACTTGTTGATATTTCATAGGGATTATCAATAACATAATTTAAACCAGGAGTTATGACACTAACTTTTTTTTCTAATGAAATAGATATTTCTTTTCTACCCTTGTTTTCAATATCAATTGATATTTCTTCTTTTTGAAGAGATAGTTTGTCTTCTATTTCTTTTTCAGTATAATTATTTTCATATAATGATACGACGTTAGACAAGACATTTTCAAGATGGTTTTTTTGATATATTATGTTGCCAAAGTCGAACATTGTTAGAATAATGAAAATAATGATTGGTAATAATAAGACAAATTCAACAAGAGCTTGGCCCTTTTTACTCATCATTCTTCAGTCCTTTATCATTTGTTCATATTCTTCTTTGCTTACACATGTTGCTTCGCCTGGTTTATCACCTTCGACGTAGACTTCGTCAGATATGCTACATGTTGTTTTGGTCAGGGAATCTTTTAAAAATCCCCCAAAATAGGTAACTAGACTCACAGTAATGACGCTTATGATGGCAACAATTAGAACATATTCGACTAATGCTTGGCCTTTGTTATTCATATGAATCACTCCCTATTATTAATATTATATCAAAAAAAAAGAATGATAACAATCAGTAATCATTCTTTTAACTTATTTTTATACTACTTTGTTTTTGGCCATTAATTTCGATAACTAGTTCATTATTTTCTTTTTTCATTGATACTTTATCATCGCTGCCTAGCTCAAGTGTGTCGCCAATGGTTGTTGTTGATGTTAAGTTATAGACCATAAATTCATTATCTACACTTCTAACACCTGCGTAATTACCAATTAAGATGACATCTTGATAATCTTCAGGAAGAATTTTAACCCCATCTTTATTAACTACATAAGCATTATTATTGTTATCTTTTAGGGCGATATAATCATTAGAGGCACCAATTATCATTTGATCATATGGGTTACCTACTTTGTTTAGTGATGCATCTAGTAAGACCCACTTGCCATTTTGAAGAGCAACAATGTTTTTAGACTCATTTGGAAGTAAACCAATATAGGAATTTTCAAAAGGAACAACAAGCTGAGGGAATTCTCCTATTTTTAAGATACCGAATTGCTTGTTAGCATTTTCAACTATATATATATTTTCTAATGAATTATACTTTTTTACTGAAGCATAAGCGCTATCTTTATAGGCAAAATTTTTATTAATATCATATAAGAATACCTGATTTGATTCATCTTGTAAGAATACTAGATTGCCATTTATAATTGGTAGTTCTTTTGTTAAAACATCGTCACTAATATGTGGATAGTCTGAATCATTAGACGTAGAAGAGGCAATTTTACAATTAGGTGTTGTACATTCGTATTTGCCAATTAGTTGCCCCGCTAGTGTATAAAACCATAGTTTATTGTCATAGTATGGCAAGTGTTCTGGATTTTCATTTGTCTCTACTGGTTTTTGGCCTTTATTCATAAATCCTAGTACTGCACCGCCAAAGCAAGGTATTAGAAGGCATAACATAAGAATTAGAGCCCCTGTTTGAGAAGTTTTATTCATTGCTATCACCTTCATCCGTTTTTGGCTTTTCATTTTCTTGAATAGTTGTTGGAATTGATACTTTCTCGTAGTCTCCACTTACTGTACCAATCGATACAACATAGAATTTGCCTTCTTTAGATACTTTAAATGAAAGAGCGCCTTCTTTTTCATTATAGAAGTTTTTAACTTGAACTTTTAAACTATCTTTAGTTTCTTTTGGAAGATTTTCAACATAGTCTACACCATTATAATCGAAGATATGAACTGTATTTTGAACTATTGCAGCATAATAATCATTATATAGTTCTAAATATGTATAAGCTTCATTTTCACGAATCTTATTACCTGTAAAATCATATACAAAGTATTGATTGTCTTTTATTGCTTTTAAGTATTTGCCATTATAGTCTACTATTCTGGCTGGTATCTTGCTTGTTTTTTCGGTGCCATCAAAGCTATATAAAGAATAGTTGTTGTCATCTTCAACGACGTAATAATCACCTAATCTTTTAATACTCTTATGGTTAAAGCTTATTACAGATTTAACACCTTCCATAGATATTTTAGCTACACCATAGTGGCCACTATTTTTGCTTTCACCGATATATGGAATATTTATTGCATCAGAGAATATTAAGTCATCGTTAGAGCCTGTGTATGATGAAGTATCTACCCCTTTGTAGGTTGCCATTGTTTTGCTATCTTTTAAATCGTATAAGTTAATTGTATCGCCATCTAGAATAAAGATGTAACGTTTACCAAAGACTGGGATTGTGCCAATACCTAATTCTGTTTTTTCTTTTGTGTTAGCTTCTGTTTCTCTATAAAGACTTTCTTTGGCAATACGACATGTTTCTAGAGTTTTAGTATCTTCACTTACAGTATTCTTGTTATTGCAGCCATAGCTACCTATTAAATTTTCCTTTTTAACATCATCATAGAAGTAGATAGTGCCATCAAAGTAATTCATGTAGATTAAGTTTTTAGATAGTTTTCCTTCAGCTAAGTTAATTGAAAAATTTTCTGTTTGGTCGCCATTATAAATTGTTAGGTTCATAACGTAGATACTGCCATCAACATCAAATGCCTTTTCCGTTTTAGATAATTTACGATCTTTATATGTTTCCAAGCCATCGTAATTATTATTGTGTAAACGATAGCCATTTATGTTATATCTATTACCTTCACAGTCAAAAACATATAAAGCGTTATCTTTGACAGAGATTATGTAATCTTCTAACAATCTTACGTATTCAGAATCTTTTATATCTGTTTCGTTGCCTTCATAGTCATAGACTTTATATTTTGAACCACTTTTAACTTTTAAATGTTTTTTGTTTGCACCAACGATAGATTCTGAAAAGGCTTTAGTTAAAATTTTATTATCTAAGTCTGCTAGATAGTAATTATTATCTTTTTTTACAATAGCTATTAAATTTTCACTATTAGATATTAAATGAATCTCACTATATTCATAAGGTATTTTAAGGCTCATTTCATCATTATTGAATGCCATTAGGCCTTCTTTTTCATCAGAAGACATTACGACATAATCATTCTCGTATAGTCTTATTTTTTCGCCTTCTTTAATTATTTTCTTTTCTTTAATATCATATAGTTTTAGAGTGTTTTCACCATCTCTTACAAAGACATAACGTTTGTTAAAGATGCTACTACGAATAGGAATACTTTCTCCCTTTTCATCAACTACTTTAATTGTGTCATAGGAATTATCTTCAGAGTAATACGCTACTTCACATAGTTTTTGATCTTTATTATCGCATTCATATTCTCCTATTTCTTCTTTATTATCTAGGAATATTAATTTACCATCTTCAAAGCGATAATTATCAACTTCTAGTATTGTTCGATCATCAACTTTTTCTTTTTCTTTCTTTTCAGGAATTGCAAAGATAATGATTAGAATAATGATAGCAATAACTAGAAGAATTCCTAAAACCCATAGAGCTTTTTCAATCCCACCAAGTTTATTCCATTTCTTTTTTATTTTACTAATTAATTTTTCTTTTTTCATTTTTTCTTCGGTTTTGATTTGGGTTTCAAAGACTAAGTTAGCATCGTCTATAGCGTCATCTACGATACTTTCTGATATATCTTCTTGTTCTAAGTCACTTTTTTCTATAGCTTCTTCTTCCATTGCTTCGATAGCTTCATTAGCTAAGTCTTCTAAAGAACTTATCTCGATAGTGTGTTCTAGGTCCCTATTCATTTCATTTGCTAAATTATCAAATTCATCTTTGTTCATATATACACTCTCCTACTATATTATAGTATATCAATAACTCTTGATTTTTACAATGATTTTTAATATGATGGACAAAAGGAAGTTATTATGAAAATAATAGTAGCAGATTCATTCTCTCAGAGATTATTCGGTTTAATGTTTAAAAAAAATATTACCTATGGATTATTATTTAAAAGATGCAAAAGTATCCATACTTTTTTTATGAAATCTAATATTGATATCCTGGTACTTAATAAGAATAAAGAAATAATTGCCATAAGACCAAATATAACTAAAAATAAGATAGTGATCATACATGAAAAAGATGCCTACTCTATTTTAGAATTACCTCCATTACAGACTCATAAATATCATTTAAAAGATATAATTGACATTTAAAAAGGAAAGAATTATTCTTTCCATTCAAATATGTAGTTATCTATTTGGACTTCATCGCCTCTTTTAGCGCCAAGGCGCTCTAAAGCGTCTTCGATGCCCATGCCTTTTAATTTACGACCAAATCTTTGGACAGCTTCATCTTCTTCAAAACGAGTCATAGCAAATAAGCGCTCTATTTCTTTGCCACGTAAAACCCAGACCCCATCTTCATGAGTGATGGTATAAGGTTGTTCATTTTTAAAACGATAAACAACGGTACTTTCATAGTCATCGGGATTATATAATTCGCTTTTTGGAGTACTTTCTAGTACTTCATATAAATGATTAAGTAATTCACTTAGTCCTTCTTTATTTAGGGCACTTATAGAATATATTTCTTTATCTGGATATTTATTCTTAAACTTTTCCAGATTCTCTTTAAATCCTTCCATATCGCTTTTATTTGCAACAATTATTTCTTTTTTATTGGCTAGGGCGTCACTATAAGAGACAATTTCTTTTCTAATTATTTCATAGTCACTTATAGGGTCTCTTCCTTCGCTTCCAGCCATATCTATAACGTGAGCTAATATGCGTGTTCTAGAGGCATGGCGTAAGAACGAAAGGCCTAAGCCTACGCCTTTACTTGCACCTTCAATCATACCTGGTAAATCAGCAATAACAAATGTTTTATTATTACCTAAATCGACTACACCTAGATTAGGACTTAGGGTTGTAAAGTGATAAGCCGCAACTTTTGGGTCGGCACCTGAGACAGCTCCCAAGAACGAAGACTTACCAACACTTGGCATTCCAACTAAACCAACGTCTGCTAAAACTTTTAATTCACATTTGACATAACGAATTTCACCTGGTTCACCTAATTCACTTAGTTTAGGGGCTGGTTGTTCTTTAGTAGCGAAAGCCACATTTCCTCTTCCGCCACGGCCTCCTGTAGCACCTATCACTGAGTCGCCATCTTCTATTAAATCAGCTAGAACTAGACCTGTATCTTCATCAGTTATGGTAGTTCCAACTGGGACACGTAAGATGACATCTTCGGCATGAGCGCCAGTTTTATTCTTGCCTTTACCATTTTCGCCTTTTTCAGCTTTAACAATCTTATGAAATTTTAAATCTACTAGTGTATTAAGAGAAGCATCCGCAACAAAGACAATATTACCGCCACGACCACCTGAACCACCATCTGGGCCACCCATAGGAATATATTTTTCTCTTCTAAAAGAAGTACAACCATCGCCGCCTTTTCCTGCAATTAGTTTAATACTTACTTCATCAACGAACATAATATCACCCCATCTATTCATTATTGTACACTAAAAACTATTTTTTTACTATTCTTTTTATTAATAAAAAAAGTTTTTACAAAAACTTGTAAAAACTAAGCTTATTCAATTTCAAATGGATTTCCTACACTTCCATCTCCACCAGTCTTAAACGT
>CACXCK010000118.1 GCA_902766135.1 uncultured Erysipelotrichaceae bacterium | reverse complement strand
GGCAACTCTTTCTAAAAGGCTTGCAAAGTCTATGTTTGCGTCTAGGTCATGACCATAGGCATTAACATTTTGACCTAGTAGGGTTACTTCTTTGTATCCTTCTTTTTTTAAATTTTCAACTTCTTTTATAATACTTTCTATATCACGGCTTCTTTCTTTACCTCTTGTATATGGGACTATACAGTAGGTGCAGAATTTATCACAGCCATAGATGATATTTACCCAAGCGCTTATTTTAGAATCTCTTTGGTATGGAATACATTCAAAAACGTCGCCTTCTTTAGAATATACTTCAATATCTTGTTTACCACTTTTAGCTTCAATTAACATTCTACCTAATTCATTAATATTGTGTGTGCCGAAAACAATGTTAACGTATTTATGCCTTTTTAGTATTTCTTCAGCAATATTTTCTTCTTGAGACATGCAGCCGCCAATGGCAACAATAACATCAGGTCTTTCTTTCTTTAAATGCTTTACACGTCCTAGGTAGCCAAAGACTTTTTCGTGGGCATTTTCTCTTATGGCACAGGTATTTAAGATGATAACATCAGCACTTTCTAATTCTTCCGTAGGATTCATTCCGAAGTTATCTAAAATGGCTTTTATTTCTTCTGAGTCGTGTTCATTCATTTGACAGCCATATGTTCTTAGAAAGTATTTCTTATTTTTAAATATATTAGTCTTGTAAATTGGTGTATCAATTACAATACTTTTTTCTTTTGTTCTTTTTTTAGCTTCTTTTAAATCTGGTAAATGCATAAAAATGTCCCCTTTCTTTTGCTAACGATATAATACACTAAGAGTCTTAAAAAAGCAAGAATATTACCTTCTTGCGCGTGGTTTTTCATGAATTAAGTTTTCTAATAAAGCTAATATGTCATTGTGGTCTAAAACACCATAAATTAGTTTAGAAATGTATTCTTCAGGAACATTTTTTTCATAATAGATACTCTCTAATTCGAATGGTTCGTATTCATTATCATGGTTTATTTCGAATAATACTTCGTCCATTAGCCTTTTAAATGATTGATATGTCATGTCTTTGAATTTTTTGCTTTCAAAGTCTGTATAAATAGTTGATTTACCGTCTAAATCTATAATATTTGTTTTTAGAGGCACTAGGGTTACTAAAACATGAGAATGCCCGACAGGTTTGTCATCATACCTAGCTTTAGATGTGTAAGGACTATTGTCTAAATCAATTGGATATATATAGTGATCAGTTAGTTCTTTAACAGATTTTAAAACATCTAAAAGAATTATTACTTTTTCTTTAAAAGGTAAAATGCCAATTAGTTTATGGATAGGTATTCCTTTTTGGGGTATAAGAGTACAACCAGCAAGTTTCCCATCTATGTAGACCATTCCTTCAGGAAGCTTACTTCTTTTTATCTCTTCTCTTCTTTCAATAGCTCTTTCTAGGGCTTCTTTATGGTTTAGTCTAGTGATACTTCCATCTTCTTCGGCACGATAGTAACGCATGTTATCTGAGCTTTCTGGGGCGTAGTCTTTAGTTGAGCCTATTTTATATATTTTTACATCATCTTCTTCTTTATTTGCTGGTTGAGCTTGATATACTTTTTCTTTCATTATTTTTTCATAGGCGTCATGATACAATTTAATTAGGTCTCGGTTAGATATTTTTATTACTCTACCATCTGTTCCGTGACCAATTTCTTTTTTCTTTTTTAATCTTATTACTTCGTCTTTTGTTAGATAATAATTTTTTTCTAGCATTACTTCACCTTTTCCTATCTAATAATTAAATTATAATATTTCGTTATAAAAAAGACAAGTTTTAACTTGTCAGTTTGAATATTTTCTTTTTATTAGTTTTTTTTCGTTATTTTCTTTGTTTAAATCTTTATCGATAGTTAGTAATACTTCTCTTCCAAGATTTATAATATCTAAATATGTTAAATTATTCTTTTTTATGTAATAATCATATTGAAATGCTGGCAGTCTTTCACTAATTTCATCTACTATTTTTGTTAAATCTCTAATATTATTATCAAAATCAGGATAATAATAGATATATTTACACATCATTTCTATATAGCTTTCATATTCTTTTAATTCTTCTTCGTTCATCACTAGTTCCCTAAACATTTGTTCGATATTATAGCATACTTCTTTAAAATGTCAAGTTTTGGCAATAAAAAAGAAGGATTTTATCCTTCTAATTCTTAGGTATTATTTTATCTATACCGCCTACATATGGCCTTAGGGCTTCAGGAATTCTTACTGAGCCATCACTTTCTAAGTTATTTTCTAGGAAAGCAATTAGCATACGAGGTGGGGCTATAACAGTGTTATTTAAGGTATGAGCAAATTCTTTTTCACCATTATCCTTTTTATAACGAATACCTAATCTTCTTGCTTGGGCATCAGTTAGATTTGAACAAGAACAAACTTCGAAATATTTCTTTTGTCTTGGACTCCATGCTTCAATATCACAAGAACGATATTTAAGGTCTGCTAGGTCTCCTGAACAACATACTAGTTTACGAACCGGAATATCTAGGGAACGGAATAGTTCTACAGAATAGTTCCACATTTTGTCGTACCATTCATCGCTTTCTTCTGGTTTACAGATAACTATCATTTCTTGTTTTTCAAATTGGTGAATACGATATACGCCTCTTTCTTCAATACCATGAGCTCCGACTTCTTTTCTAAAGCATGGACTATATGAAGTCATAGTAATTGGAAGAGATGTCTCATCTATTATTTGATCTTTAAATTTAGCAATCATTGAATGTTCGCTTGTACCAATTAAATATAGGTCTTCACCTTCTATTTTGTACATCATATTTTCTTTTTCTTCAAAAGACATAACGCCATCTACGGCATCACTATGAATCATGAATGGGGGAATACAGTATGTAAAACCTTTATTAATCATGAAGTCTCTAGCATAAGCAAGCACACCTGAGTGAATTCTTGCAATATCACCCATTAAATAATAGAAACCGTTACCACTTACTTTAGCAGCAGCATCTTTATCTAGGCCATTAAAACGAGCCATTATATCAGCGTGATAAGGTATTTCATAGTCAGGTACTACAGGCTCTCCAAAACGTGCTTCTTCCACATTTTCTTCATCACTAGCGCCAATTGGTACGTCATCTGCAATAATGTTTGGAATAGCCATCATTCTTGTCTTAATTTCAGCTTCTAAGGTTGTTTCTTGTTCTTCTAACTCGGCTATTTCAGTGTTCATTTCTTTTACCCGCTCTTTAGCGGCATTTGCTTCATCTTG
>CACXCK010000117.1 GCA_902766135.1 uncultured Erysipelotrichaceae bacterium | reverse complement strand
TGCTTACCAACATACGCAATACGTCCCAAATCCATATCATAAGCATCTTTCATTAAAGGATCAAAAATAAAATCACCAGTATAACATATAGCCCCTTTAGAAGTATTTAAACAATACATTACAGCACCAGGCACACTATGACTAACAGATAAAGGAAATATTGAAACACCGCCAAATACTAATCTCTTATTAGGAACTATTTCGATAATACTTTCTTCTTTAACTCCTAAATCCATTAAAACAAACTTAGTATAATGTGTAGCATAAAACTTAATATCTGGAATATTTACTACCAAATCAAGTGCCGCTCCCATATTTTCAAAATGTCCATGCGTAACAAATACTCCCTTAATTCTTTTTTTATTTTGAATTAAATACTCATAATCAGGAATAACATAATCAATTCCATATTGATTATTTTGAAAATACTTTAAACCACAATCAAAAACAAAGATATCATCATTAACTTCAATAACATATGTATTTTTGCCAGTTTCATTTAATCCACCCAAACTAAAAATTTTGATTTTTTCCATTCCAAAATCACTCCTTCATAAAATGTTCGAATAAAAAAATAAAAGATTCAAAACTTAAAAGTATTATAGCAGATTACCCAAAAAAAAGCAAATCCTACCTTGCTTCACTTAACAATAAAGACAAAGGTAAGATTTGCAATCCTCTAAAACGAATCTCAGCTATTATAAATAATAAATCATTACTAGATAAACTATCGCCTAAAAAAATAATATCTCCACTTTGAATTTTTTTGTAATTAAGTAAATAATTTTTATCCATCACAATAGACTTTGTAAATACTCTTTTTCCATTACTAAGACATATATCATACAATTCATCATCATAATAACATAAATTATTATTTTGTTTATTCTTTACTAACTTATCTTCAAGTTCTTCAAAATGAATCTTTTCATAATTAATTTGGGTACCGTATATATAACTATCCTGATAATTATTTAATGTGGTAAGAAAAGCATATGGTACGACTTCACTATCTAATAAATTAGCAATAGATTCATTCATTGTAACAAAAGAAACACCCTTTTTAGACGGATTACCCCTAATAATAATGTTTTTAGGATAATTAGTAGCCGAAATATGGGGCTTTTCTTCTTTAAATACTAACTGTGACACTTGAAAAACACCCTTACTTTTCATCTTTTTAAAAGATTTAGAAACATCAATTTGAACCCCATTTAAACCAGGTATAATATAATTATCTTCCACAACAGCATCAATAGAATCAATATTATAATCACTTTCTAAATCCTTAATAGACAAATATATTGGATCTTTCATATTCATATAATTAACATACATATCAGTCCCTATAAAACTTCCAAATAGAATCAGTATTAAAAACAATCTCTTTAGAATTTTAGACATCCAAATCACCTATATTATTTTATGTAATATGTTTCAATTTTACTATATCTCTTCCACTTTTTTATTTCACTCCTAGGTGATGACATAGCCTTCCTATAAAGCTCATCATCTTCCTTAAGAATACTAATAAAATTCTTTTCTTGCTCACTTAAACAATTATCACTAGATTCTAATAAAAAAGTGCGCAAAGAAACATTTAAAACACTACAAATACGTTCCAAAATAAGAATACTAGGCACAATCCTATCCCGTTCATAATAACCAAGAGAAGCCCTACAAATACCAATCTTTTGAGCAAGCACTTCCTGCGACATATTATGTTGTTTCCGAGCCTCAACAATTAACTTTCCGATGGACATGAGATATCTTCATGCTTTTTTTGTAAAAAAGAAACCGAATCAATAATTACCTCAGTAAAATATTTTCTTGTATTATCAGGTCCTTCAAAATTTCGTACTTGAAGTCTTCCCCTAACGCAAATCATGTCGCCTTTTTTACAATATTCCATAACTTTTTTAGCAATTCCATTCCAAAGTACACACCGAATAAAATCAGTTTCATAAATACCATCACTATTTTTATAATTACGGCTTACAGCTAAATTAATGACAGACTTTGACACTTCATTATCGCTTTCAATTACCTCAGGATCACTAGTAAGTCTTCCAATTAATACTACATGATTCATACTTCCTCCTTTCCAAGTCCATTAGAACATAAAAAAAAATTCTATTCAAAAAGCTAAAAATAAGTATTAAAAGCATAATACATCCCAATTTTTATTATTATTCTAACCAATATTTTTAATCACAAAAAAAAGAATGTCTATCACCTTTTTTTAAACATTCTTTTTAATTTACGTAAATTTACAACAAATTGTCTATTTGAACTTGATAATCTTGAGCCATACAAATATAAGAACCACTTATTACAAAATCAACATAACCTCTTACTTTATCGACAGTCTCCACATTAATACCACCGTCAACACCAACAAGCATATTACTTCCAACCAAATCTCTTAATAATTTCAATCTCTCTACTGAACTTTCTAAAAACTTCTGCCCACCTCTACCAGGATAAACAGTCATTAATAATACTAACGAAATATCACTAAGATAGTCCTTAATATCACTGATAGAAGTATCAGGATGAATAGCTAAGCCCACTTTTATATTATAATCTTTTATTTGCCTAATATATTCATGTAAATTGGGAATATCTAAAGGTATAAAAATAACCCTAGGCTTTAAAATAGCTAAGTAATCAATTGCATAAGAAAGATTTTTTCTCATCATTAAATGAATCTCCAAAGGCTTACGACAATTTTGAAATAAATTAACAACCTCACCTAAATCATCATTTTTTTCCGAAACGTAATCTCCATCCATTAAATCAATATGAATTGAAGAAGCTGTTGTTTCTTCAACCAATTTAAGAGTTACATCATTAGGATTATTACTTTTTAGAATTGATACGGATACCTCCATTTTCACACTCTCCCACTATTTTTAAATAATTCTCATAACGAGTTTTTCTTATCTTTCCAGCATTTAAAGCCTCAATAACTCCACATTCCGTCTCTTTAATATGCATACAATCTTGATAACGACATTTATAAGTTTTAAATTCTATAAAAGCATCTCTTACTAATTCTTTTTTAATCTCTTGAAAACTCAAACTAGAAAATCCAGGGGTATCAAAAAATAAAATTCCTCTAACATCAAATATCTCAATATGTCTAGTAGTATGTTTTCCTCTATTTAAAGCATATGATATTTCCTGCGTTTTTAAGTCCAAACGCGAATCAATCCTATTTAATAATGAACTTTTACCAGCCCCACTTTGACCAGTTAAAACAACCTTTTTATTAATTAAATATTCGACTAAGTCTTCTATTTCATTATTAGCAAAACACTTAATTCCGATTGCTTCATAATACTTTCTTATACTTTTATAATCTATTAATTCTTTATCAGTAAGTAAATCGATTTTAGTAAAACATATTATTGGTATAATCTTACTTACATAAGCAAGCGTAATTTCTTTATCCAGTAATAAGGAACTAAATGAAGGATTTTTCATTGAAGTTACAATAAGCATAACATCAACATTACTAACACTTGGTCTAGAAATTTCATTCTTTCTTTCCAAAAGTTCCATTATATAATTATTATCTTCATCAATTAAAACTTCATCACCAACTAAAGGAGTAAGTTTCATATTTCTAAACTTACCCCTTGGTGTACAATTATAAGTTTTATCATTAGCTAAAACAGTATAAGAATTAGATATATTTTTAATAATAGTTCCTTTTAACATAAATCTCCTGTACACAAATCATTTTTACTATTATCATTACTACTTCCCCCAGAACTACTCTTCTTAGCTACCTTAACAGTTATACTAGTCCCCTTAACAATAGGTGTATCTTTTGGTCTAGATTGTGCAAGAACAGTACCAGGTGTCTTACTAGACTCTTCTTCTTCTTTAATTACTGTAACATCATACTTCTTACAGAACTCTACCACATCATCATACTTATATGTTCCATTAGCAAAATCAGGATATTTATCAACATTTGGAACATACAAAGTTATTTGACTTCCTTTAGTAACAATCTGTCCGGCTGCCGGAGATTGATCAATTATTTCATTTTCATCAACATCTTCCGTAACATTTTGCTTTTCAACCAAAACACTCATTCCTAAAGCTTCAAGCATTCCCTTAATTTCATAATAATTCTTTCCCTTATAATTTTCCAAAGTAAGTGAAGAATTACCTTTACTAACAAACAACTTTATTTCTGTACCCTTTTTAATATCATGATTAGCCCCAGGATTAGTCTTCGCAACCTTTCCTAAAGGAATATCCGCAGATTCAATCTGCAATTGATCACTAGAAACCTTAAATCCTGCTTTCTGTAGAGTATCTACTGCATCTTCAACTGAATAACCAGTTACATCCGGAACCTTTAACACTTTATTTGTTGTAAGAGCCGGTATAATAACAATTACAGTCGTAATAGCCACAACAAGTAAAGCAAATATTGAAAGCAATACCATTACAGTTTTATTCTGTTTTTTCATATCATTCTTCGTTATCTGCGTTGCAAATAACTCCTCATTATCTTCCTTTTTAGAACTACTTACACTCTTAGTTTCTTT